>JAJKIB010000440.1 GCA_021154745.1 Mycobacterium sp. | reverse complement strand
TGGTTGGTCGTGCTGCTGGCCCGTGACCACGATCGCGACTGGCAGGCCGCCGGCAGGCTGGCGTGGTCGCTGACGCTTCTCACCGCCGTCGCGCTGATCGCGCGCGGCATCTTCCTTGGCCGGCCGGTGACGGCGGCACACGCCTGGCTGGCGCTGGCGGCGGTGCTCGCCGGCCTCGGTGCACATGTGCTGGTCTTCGATCTGCTGGGCAATCTCCTGATCGCCTCTGCGGGAGCGGTGTTGATGTGGGCGACCGCCGCACGGCCGAATCCCGCTGACCTGCCCCGCATTTGGGCTCTAGTCGACGCGACGACGGGTGACCCACTCGCGCCGTTCGCCATGCAGGATTTGAAGTGCTATCACTTCAACGCCGACGCGACGGCGGCCATCGCTTACCGCAGCCGGATGGGCTACGCGGTGGTCGCCGGCGACCCGATCGGCGACGAAAACCGCTTCGCCGAGCTCGTCGCGGATTTCGCCGCCATGTGCCACACCCGCGGTTGGCGCATGGTGGTGCTGGGCTGCAGCCAGCGACGGCTGGATCTGTGGGCCGACGCGACGGTACTCGGCCAGTCGCTGCGGGCGGTGCCGATCGGGCGCGACGTGGTCGTCGACGTGGCGACCTTCGACATGGTCGGGCGCAAGTACCGCAACCTGCGCCAGGCCGTGCAGCGCACAAAGAACTTCGGCATCACCACCGAGGTGGTTTCCGAACAGGAGCTTGACGACCGCCTGCACGCGGAGTTGACGGCGGTCTTGCTGGCCTCGCCGAAGGGAGCGCGCGCCGAGCGCGGATTCTCGATGTGCCTCGACGGCGCTCTCGAGGGCTGCTATCCCGGGGTGCAGCTGATCATCGCGCGCGACAAACACGGGCGGGTGCAGGGCTTTCACAGGTATGCGACCGCTGGGCAGGGCAGCGAGGTGTCACTCGACGTGCCGTGGCGGCGTCGCGGCGCACCCAACGGTATCGACGAGCGGCTGTCGGTCGACATGATCGCGTGGGCCCGCGAGAACGGGGCGCAGCGGCTGTCGTTGGCGTTCGCGGCGTTCCCGGAGATCTTCAACGACAAGAACCGGGGCAGGATCTCCAGCCTGATCTACATGGCGATCCACCTCGGCGACGCGCTGATCGCACTTGAATCGCTGTACCGCTACCTGCGCAAATTCCGCGCGCTCGGCGACCGTCGCTACGTGATGGCGTCGCTGACGCAGGTGCTGCCGCTGCTGGTCGTGCTGCTGTCGCTGGAATTCATGCCAAGGCGGCGTCGCCTCGGTTAGGGCGACGGCGTGACCGTGATCGAGAACTGATTTTCGACCCGGTCACGGAACTGCTCGGCGCACTGCTGGATGGCCTGCTCGTCGGACCCGGCCTTGGACAGGCAGTCGACGTAGTCCGTCCCGCCCGCCTCGTTGAAGCCCCACACCGCCAGCGCGATGACGGCGATCGCTTCGATAATGCTGAGCAGTCCGAGCACGATCCCGGCGACCGCGACTCCGCCGTTGGTAGCCTGCCCGCGCTTCGCCCGCCCATAGCCGATGAATCCGAGAATGATCGCGACGACGCCGAGCACCACACCGCCCACCACGGACAACAGCGCGACGATCGCAACCACCAACGCAGCGATACCCAACCCGTTACTCGGGCCTTGAGGCGGAGGGGCGTACCCGGCGTAGGGCTGCGGTGGCGGCGGCGGGTAGCTGCCGGGATACCCGCCGTATTGCGGTGGCAGCGGCATTGGCGCCGGCTGAGATGGTGGCGGTGTCTCAGGCCTGTCCGGTTCGCTCATGCCGGTGAGGCTACCCGCTGGTGGTGAGGTTGAGTACGGGACAGACAACCTCGTCTGGCAGGTGGTGGGTGGCGACGACCACGGTGCGTTCGGCCGGGAAAAGCGCGCCGGGGGTGAGGAGTTCGGTCAGCAGCTGGCTGCCGTCGGTGGCGTCGAGGTGCTCGGTCGGTTCGTCGAGCAGCACGGTCGGCACCGTCGAGATCAGGGCCCGCGCCAGCAACAGCCGCCTGCGCTGTCCGGCGGAGACGGCCGCCGCGCCGCCGACGAGCACCGTCGACAGGCCACCGGGCAACGCATCGAGCCAATCACCAAGGCCTACCCGCCGCAGCGCATTCCGCAACTCGTCGTCTCTGGCATCGCCGCGGGCGACCAACAGATTGTCACGCACTGTGGTGTCGAACAGATGCGCATCCTCGGCGAAAAATGCGGCTTTAGACGGGTTTTCGGCCATCGCCATCAGCAGCGTGGTCTTGCCCGAACCGCTGGCTCCGGTGACCGCAACTCGGTCACCGGGTTCGAGCGATATTGGGGTCACCCGCGGCCGCATCCGCATGTCGCCGTCTGGTTCGGTGAGGTCGCGCAGCCGCCGTGCCGCGATCCGCGAGCGGGTGAGCTGCACCGCGGCGGCGGGCAATGCGGAGGTCGCCTCGAATGCCGAGAGCGGCAACAGCATCAGTATCGCCGCGGTCATCGGTGCAACCCCGTCGGCGATCCCGATCGCGGCGACGATGGCGCCGAGAACGCTGATGCCGACGGCGGCGGTCGGTGCCGCGGCGGCCACCGCGGCGGGGGCGGCGGCTCGGTCGGTGGCACGGCCCCAATCGCGGTGCCGGTGCTCGGCTTCGGTGATGACCGCGTCGAGGCGGCCAGTCACCCGCAATTCGGGCGCATGCTCGAGGGCGAGCATCACAGCGACGTCGCGGCCCGAATGATGCTTCGCGGCAACGTCCTCCGCGGCGGTGACGGCGCGGGCGGCCAACCACGGCGCGGCCACTCCCGCGATCACCAGACAAACTGCGAGCACCACGGCCGACGCGGGAGAGATCACGGCGATCGCCGCGACGGCGGCGACGGAAAGCACCGCGGCGACCGCAATCGGCAATACGGCGCGCACCAGCACATCGGACAGCTCATCGACGGAGGCGCCGATGCGGGCCACCAATTCACCGCTGTGCAACCGCATCGCGACCTCGGCGGGCGCGTCGGCAAGCCTGCAGTACAGCGCCTCGCGGGTCGCCGCCGCGGCGCGCAGGGCCGTATCGTGCGACGCCAGCCGCTGGCAGTAGCCGAGCACGCCGCGCGAGATGCCGAGCGGGCGGACCGCCACCACCGCCACCGACAGGTCGAGCACGGGTGGCATCTGCCATGCCCGGGTGATAAGCCATGCCGAGATACCGGCCAACGCCAGCGCGCTGCCAAGCGACAACACCCCCAGCAGGACGGCCAGCAGCAGCCGCGGCAGCCGTGGTCGCAACAGCTCACGCATTGACCGTGCTCCCCATGTGCAGCACCCGATCACCGGCGGCCAGCACCGGGTCGCGGTGGCCGACGACGAGCACTGTCGCCCCGGCCCGTGCCCGCGCCACGATGGCTTGCAGGACGCGGGCTTCCATCCGTGCATCCAGATGCGATGTGGGCTCGTCGAGCAGCAGCACCGGCGCCGGCGAGCCGAACACTCGCGCGAGGCCCAGTCGCTGTCGCTGGCCCAGTGACAGGCCGACCCCGGCGCGACCGATGACAGTCTCCAGTCCGTCGGGCAGCACGGCCAGCACCTCGTCGAAACCCGCTGCGCGGCAGGCGCTGTCGAGGTCGGCAAGCGGTCCGAACAGTTCGAGGTTGTCGCGGATGCTGCCAGGCGCCAGGACCGGACGCTGTGCGAGCCACGCCACCTGACCCCACCACGCCCGGCGATCCAGGTCGGCAACGTCGACGCCGCCGACGCGAACATTGCCGAGGCTCAACCCGAGAATGGTCTGCAGCAGCGTGGTTTTGCCCACGCCGTTGGGTCCGGTCAGCACCGTCACCACACCGGGTTCGATGTCGGCGTCCAATGCATCGATGTGGATGGTCGCGCCGGCCGCCATCACGGTGCACGTGCCGACGGGTTGCGCGGGCAGCGTGTCGAGTAGCCGGAATGCCTTGTCCGCGGCTGTCTTTCCATCCTGTGCGGCATGGAACTCCATGCCGACGCGGCGCAGCGGCCAGAACACCTCCGGCGCCAGCAGCAGGGCGGTCAGGCCGGCTGCCAGCGTCATGTCGCCGAACACCAGGCGCAGGCCGACGCCGACCGCAACCAGCGCGACGCCGAGCGTGGCCAGCAATTCCAGCACAAGCGCGGACAGAAACGCGATGCGCAGCGTGGACATGGCCGAGCGGCGGTGGGCTGCACCGAGTTCGGCGATCCGATGGGCGGATCCACCCAACCGGCCCAGCGCTCGCAGCGTCGGAATGCCCGCCACCAGATCCAGCAGCCGTGACTGCAGCGTGGTCATCGCGGCCAGCGACGCCGCGGACCGTTCCCGGGTGAGCAACCCGATCAGCACCATGAAGATCGGAATGAGCGGCAGCGCGATCAGGACGATGACCGCCGAGGAGACGTCGTAGACCGCGATGACGACGACGGCGGCCGGGGTGAGGATGGCGGCCAGGAACAGCGACGGTAGGTACGCGGTGAAGTAGGGTCGCAGCGCGTCGAGGCCCCGGGTGATCAACGTCGCGGCGGAATCACGGTGCGCAGCGAGATCACGCGGTGGCAGCGCAGTGACCGTGCGCAGCACCTCGCCGGCCAGATCGGCGATCACCGCGGTTGCGCCCCGCTGGGACAGCCTGCCCTGCAGCCAGTGCGCAACCGTGCGGATCACCCACAGCGCCAGCAGCATCCACAGTGGGCCGGCCCAGTGTGGCACCGTGCGGGTTCCGGGGTCGGCGATGACGCCCGCCACGATGTGCGCCAGCACCACGGCCGACGCGATCGTGGTGCCGCTGATGACCACACCGCAGACCACCGATGCGGCCAGGAAGCGTCGCATCGCCGGGGAGGATCGCAGCAGGTTCAGGTCGACCGCCTCGACAGTCCGATGGATGCCGGTATCGCGTCGGCGGTGATGCGGCGGCGGAACACCCAGTACGTCCACGCCTGGTATCCGATCACCAGCGGGAGCAACGTCAGCGACGCCCACGACATGATCTTCAGCGTGTACGGGGTCGACGACCCGTTGTAGATCGTCACGCTCCACTGCGGGTTGAGCGTGGAGGGCAACAGGTTTGGATACAGCGAGCCGAACAACAGCACGGCAACGGCTGCGACCACCACCACCGTCGACACGAAGGCCCAGCCCTCCCGACGGCGCGCCCACATCAGCGCGACGGCGGTCAGCAGTGCGACGACCGCAACGCCAAGAGCCAGCCAGGTCCAGGCCTTGCCGTACGCGAGCTGCGTCCACAACCCGAAGCCCCCGGCCAGCGCGATCACCGGCACCGACAACGCCCGCGCGAACCTGAAGGCGTCGTCGCGCACGGGTCCGGAGGTCTTCAAAGCGACGAACACGGCGCCATAAAACGCGAACAACGACGCCGTGGCCAGGCCGCCGAGAAGAGTGTAGGCATTGAGCACGTCGCCGATCGACAGACGCACGCGGTGGTCGGCGTCAATCGGCAAGCCGCGCAGCAGGATTGCAAACGCGACGCCCCAAAGGATCGCGGGTACAAACGAACCGATCGCGATGCCGGCATCGGCCCGTGCCCGCCACCGGGGGTCGTCGATCTTGCCGCGCCACTCGATGCCGACGATACGCAGGATCATGCCGAACAGAATCGCCAGCAGCGGCAGGTACAGGGCCGAGAACATCATCGCGTACCAGTTGGGGAACGCCGCGAACATCGCCGCACCCGCCGTGATCAGCCACACCTCGTTGGCGTCCCATACCGGTCCGATGGTGTTCAGTGCTGCGCGCCTGCGGGCTTCGGGCTCGCCCTCGCCCACTGCGCCGAGCGGCGCCATCAGCATGCCGACCCCGAAGTCGAAACCCTCGAGGACCAGGAAGCCGAGGAACAGCGCGGCGATAAGGAAGAACCACAGTTCTTGAAGTCCCATGATGACCTCCTCTCAGTAGGCGAAGGACAGCGGAGCCACGTCGTCGGACTCCGGCGGAGCGGGGGGAGCGGGTTCGGAGTCGTGCTCCAGTGGCCCTTCCACCACGTAGCGGCGCATCAGCCAGAACCAGATCACGGCCAGCACGCCATACAGCAGAGTGAAGACGGCAAGCGAGAACAACACTGTCCCGGCCGCGTGGTCGGACACGCCCTCCTGCACGACGAGCCGCACCATCTGGTCACCGGTCGGATTTGGCACGACAACCCATGGCTGCCTGCCCATTTCGGTGAACACCCACCCGGACGAGTTGGCAAGGAACGGTGTTGGAATCGTGGCTAGGGCGAACCAGCCGAACCAGCGCTGGTCGGGTATCCGTCCGCGACGCGTCAGCCACAGTGCCAAAAGCGCGAAAGCCACTGGGACCAACATCAATCCGATCATCGCGCGGAATGCCCAATAGGTGACGAACAGGTTGGGCCGGTAGTCGCCGGGGCCGAACTTTTCCTGATAAGACTTCTGAAGGTCCTTGACACCCTGCAGCGTGACGCCGCTGAATTTGCCCTCGGCGAGGAACGGCAGCACGTATGGCACCTCGATTACGTGTGTGACGCTGTCGCAGTTGTTGTGCGTACCGACGGTCAGAAACGAGAAATCCGGGTAGGTTTCGGTGTGGCACAACGATTCCGCGGACGCCATCTTCATCGGCTGCTGGACGAACATCAGCTTGCCCTGGGTGTCGCCGGTGAAGAACAGCCCAACCACGGCCGCGAACGCGACCAGGCTGCCGGCGATCGTCGCGGGCCGGTACATGGTCCTGGCCTCGTCGGCTTCCTCGGGCCGCTTGTGCGAGCGGACCATCAGCCACGCAGACACCCCGGCGACGAATGCCCCTGCGGTCAGCAGCGATCCGGCGACCGCGTGCAGGAACGCCCATATTGCGGTGTTGTTCGTCAGCAGCGCTCCGAAGTCCATCAGTTCGGCCCGACCCGTTTCGGGGTTGAACCGGGCGCCCACCGGATGCTGCATGAACGAATTCGCCGCGATGATGAAGTACGCCGAGGCGTTGACCGCGATCGCGACGATCCAGATGCAGGCCAAATGCACCAGCCGCGGCAGCCGGCTCCAACCGAAGATCCACAGCCCGATGAACGTCGACTCGAAGAAGAACGCGATCAGACCCTCGAACGCGAGCGGTGCGCCGAAGATGTCACCGACGAAGCGCGAGTACTCGCTCCAGTTCATGCCGAACTGAAATTCCTGCACGATCCCGGTGGCCACGCCCATGGCGAAGTTGATCAGGAACAGCTTTCCGAAGAACCGAGTCAGGCGATACCACCCGGTGTTGCCCGTGACCACCCAGGCGGTCTGCATGGCGGCGATGAGCGGAGCCAGGCCGATCGTCAGCGGGACGAAGATGAAGTGGTAGACGGTGGTGATGCCGAACTGCCACCGCGAAACGTCCAGGACATCCATGCGCCGCTCCCAGGCCTAGTTCTATCTACGACAGATTGTAGTAGTGATCTAGGCTCTTGACACTAGGGGCTTTGGACCCGTGTTTGTGGACCTACTCGGCGGGAGCAGCGGGGTCGGCCGGGGCGGGCGTCGTGAGCTTCTCGCGCACCCCGCCGACGTCCTTACTGGCTTTGCGGATGCCGAACGCGGAGACCGCCTCGAAGACCCCGATGACGATCAGCCAGATGCCGACGACGATGGTCAGCGTCGCGATCGACTCGAACGGCGACGCCAGCATCACCAAGCCGGCGACCAGGCTGATGACACCGATGAAGATCTCCCACGCCCGGCCCGGAAGTGTCGGGTCGCTGATCGCGGAGACGGCGGTCGCCACGCCGCGGAAGATGAATCCGACGCCGATCCAGATCGCCAGCAACAGGATCGACTGCTGCAGGCTGCGGAAGCACAGCACCGCCAGAATGAGCGCGGCGGCGCCGCTGATGAACAGCAGAACTCGCCCGCCGGCCGACACATGCAAGCTGAACGCGAATACCACTTGCGAGATGGCATAGACCAATAGAGAGGCGCCGAAGAAGATCGCGGCGATGACGATCGTGATGCCTGGCCAGGCCAACACGAGAATGCCGAGAATCACAGCGAGAATCCCAGATAACAGCGCGGACTTCCAGAGATGCTGCAACATGGCAGGAGGAGTGGGGCTTTCCATGGCCGAAGTGTGGCATAACAGCTAATCGATATCTGGCATTTGTAAATTGGCTCTAGTCAGCGCAAAGGACGCTACAACTTCGGCGCAAACCGGCCGCCTGGCTGCTGGGAGTCCAATCTCCGGTAGCGCGAGGTTTGTTGGCGACGATGTGCAGACGAACAGCTCTGTTCAGCACAGTTGCCCGATTCCCAGCGGCAAACGCAGGAACGAGGATGGCGAACACGGCGATTCGCCGAACCAGCCTTGCCGGGCACACCTCATGAAGGAGGAGGGCTGGAAGGAGACGCAGGCCACCAGCCCTGGGGTTGAGCTGGAGGTCGATCGCTGGCTTCCGTTCTCCTGCCAGCGCGTTAGGTCTCTACTACTGTTCCGTTACCGGTGCTGCGCACCGGATCCACGAAGCAGAAAGTAGAGGCAACCGTGTCAAGTGGGTGTCAAGACCGTCGAGTGAAGCTGTGGCGCATCGCGGCCGTGTTTGCTGCGACGAGCGCTCTCGCCTTAGCGGGCTGCGCGAACAATACCGAGTCGAGCGGGCCGACGACCGCAACGACAGCGGCGAAGGCCGAGAAGGTCGATGAGATTGCCAACACCGTACCCGAGGCCATCAAGTCGTCCGGAAAGCTGGTCGTTGGCGTCAACATTCCCTACGCGCCCAATGAGTTCAAGGACCCCAGCGGCAAGATCGTCGGCTTTGACGTCGATCTGATGAACGCCGTCGCCGCCACGCTCGGCCTGACCGCGGACTACCGCGAAGCGGACTTCGCGAAGATCATCCCATCGATACAGGGCGGCACCTTCAACGTCGGTATGTCCTCGTTCACCGACACGAAGGAACGCGAGCAGTCGGTCGACTTCGTCACCTACTTCTCCGCAGGCATCCTGTGGGCGCAGCGGCCGGACAACCCCATCGACCCGAACAACGCCTGCGGCAAGAAGGTTGCCGTGCAGGCCACCACGACCGAAGAGACCGACGAGTTGCCCGCGAAGAACAAGGCGTGCACCGACGCCGGTAAGCCGCCGATTCAGATCATTCCGTTCGACGGGCAGGATGCGGCGACCAACGCGGTGGTGCTCGGCCAGGCCGACGCGATGTCCGCCGATTCCCCGGTCACGCTGTACGCCATCAAGCAGAGCAACGGCAAACTGCAGGAGGCCGGAGATATCGCCGATGCCGCGCCGTACGGATGGCCGGTGCAGAAGGGCTCGCCGCTGGGGCAGTCCATGCAGAAGGCACTCGAGCACCTGATCGACAGCGGCGCCTACAAGCAGATCGCCACCAACTGGGGTGTCGAGAAGGGCATGATCGACAAGCCCGTGATCAACGGCGCGATCAGCTAGGAAGTAGAGCGCCGAAATGACTGTTGTCGACACGTCGCCATCCGCCGGCCCAGCCGCTATCGATGCCGTCCCATTGCGACATCCATGGCGGTGGGTGGCGGCGGTCGTCATCATCATCCTCGTGGTGCTGTTCCTGTACGGAGCGGCCACCAACGAGGCCTACGGGTGGCCCACATACGCGAAGTACCTGTTCGACCGGCGCGTAACGCAGGGAGCATGGAACACCCTGCAGCTGACCGTCTATGCAATGGTGCTGGCGATCGCGCTGGGCGTGGTCCTGGCGGTGATGCGGCTGTCGCCCAACCCGGTGTTCCGGTCGGTGTCATGGGTGTATCTGTGGATCTTCCGCGGCACGCCGATTTATGTGCAGCTGGTGTTCTGGGGATTGGTTCCGACCCTGTACAAAAATCTTCAGCTGGGCATACCGTTCGGACCGTCGTTCGTCCATATCAACCTGCAGAGCCTGTCCATCCCGTTCCTGCTGGCGATCGTCGGTCTAGCGCTCAACGAGGCCGCCTACATGGCCGAAATCATCCGTGCCGGAATCAGTTCCGTGCCCGAGGGTCAATCGGAGGCGTCGACCGCGCTGGGCATGTCGTGGGGGATGACGATGCGGCGCACTGTCCTTCCGCAGGCGATGCGGGTGATCATCCCACCGACGGGCAACGAGGTCATCAGCATGCTGAAGACCACGTCACTGGTCACCGCGGTGCCCTACACCCTGGATTTGTACGGCATTACGTCCCGCGAGATCGCTTCGCGCATCTTCGAACCCATCCCGCTGCTGCTCGTGGCGGCCACGTGGTACCTGGCGGTCACCAGCGTCCTGATGGTCGGTCAGTTCTACCTGGAGCGCTACTTCTCTCGTGGCGCGACGCGCAAGCTGACCACCAAGCAACTCGAGGCGCTGGCGAAGGCACAGATGGGAGAGCCGCATGGCGCCGCAGGCGCAGGATAGGAGACCGACCCCCATGACACCGATGGTCAAGGCCGAGAGCGTCTGCAAGAGCTTCGGCGCCCTGCACGTGCTGAAGGGCATCACGCTGGAGGTCGGCAGGGGCGAAGTGCTGTGCATGGTCGGACCGTCCGGTTCGGGCAAGTCCACGTTCTTGCGCTGCATCAATCATCTCGAGCAGGTCAATGCCGGCCGCCTGTATGTCGACGGCGATCTGATCGGCTATCGCGAAGGCGGCACCAAGCTCTACGAAATGCCGCCCCGCGCGGCCGCCAAGCAGCGACGCGACATCGGCATGGTGTTTCAGCACTTCAACCTGTTCCCGCACCGCACGGCGCTGGAGAACATCATCGAGGCGCCAATCCACGTCAAGGGCGTCAAGAAGACTGAGGCCGTGGCACGAGGCAAGGATCTGCTCGAGCAGGTAGGTCTGTCCGAAAAAGCCACCGCCTATCCCGCACAACTCTCCGGGGGCCAGCAGCAGCGGGTGGCGATCGCCCGGGCGCTGGCAATGAACCCGAAGCTGATGTTGTTCGACGAGCCCACCTCGGCGCTGGACCCTGAGCTCGTCGGCGAAGTTCTCGGGGTGATGAAAAAGCTTGCCTCCGAGGGCATGACGATGGTGGTGGTCACCCACGAGATGGGCTTCGCCCGTGAGGTCGCCAACCAGCTGGTGTTCATGGACGGCGGCGTGGTTGTGGAGAGCGGGCCGCCACGTGAGGTGCTGGCCAACCCGAAACACGAACGCACCAAGGAGTTTCTGTCGAAAGTGCTGTAGTGCGGTCCGACCCGGCCACGCCGCTGTGGCGGGCGGCGCAGGTATTCCGGCTGCTGAGTTGCATTTACGCGCTGGGCTTCCAGATCGCGATCAACCGGGCTCTCGATCATCCGGCGATCGGATGGCTGCTGTTCGCGATGCTAATCGGCTGGAGTGCGGCCTGCGCGGTGGCCTATCTGCAAGGGTTCGGCCGCAGGCCCGCGTGGGTGCTTACCGAGGTTGTCGTGGTGGTGGCCCTGGTGTTGTCCACTGAGTTCGTCGCGTCCGAACAGTGGGCGCTGGACAACCAGTCATGGCCGACGACGTTGTGGGCGACCAACGCAACGATCTCAGCGGCGATCCTGATGGGTCCGGTCCCCGGCATGCTCACCGGTGTGGTGGTGATGATCGCCAGCACGGTCGTCAAGGGTTTCGTCAACTACGACCTTGGGCGCAACGCCACCATCGTCATCGAGCTCGCGGTGGGCCTCGCGGTGGGGATGGCCGCGCAAACGGCCAGACGCGCCCATGCCGAACTGCAGAGGGCGACCAGGCTGGCCGCGTCGCTGGAGGAACGCGACCGGTTGTCGCGTCAAGTGCACGACGGCGCGATCCAGGTTCTCGCGCTGGTGTCCCGGCGCGGGCGCGAAATCGGTGGTGAAACAGCGGAATTAGCTTCGTTGGCCGGTGAGCAGGAGCGGGCGTTGCGACGGCTGGTCAGCTCGGCCGACGCCGAGCCGCGGACGGGATCGATGGCCGATATCGGGGCGCTGCTGCGGCGGCGATCGTCGGACCGAGTATCGGTCAGCGTGCCCGCGGAGCCGGTGCTGCTTGACTGCGCAGCGGCCGACGAGTTGTACGCGGCGGCGGCCAACGCGTTGGACAACGTGGCTGCACATGCTGGGCCGGACGCTTGTGCCTATGTGCTGCTGGAGGACCTCGGCGACTCGGTCACCGTGAGCATCCGCGACGACGGCATCGGCATCGCCGAGGGCAGACTCGAGGAAGCGGTCGCCGAAGGCCGGGTTGGAGTCGCGAAATCGATTGTGGGACGAATGAATTGGCTCGGCGGTAGGGCAAAGCTGAACACCGGGCCGGGATGTGGGACGGAATGGGAGCTGACGGTACCCCGACGGTGATGGTCGTTGACGACCATCCGATCTGGCGCGACGCGGTGGCTCGCGACCTCGCCGAGGATGGCTTCTCCGTGGTGGCGACGGCCGATGGGGTGGCGGCGGCACGTCGCCGCGCCGCCATCGTGCACCCCGATGTGGTGGTGATGGACATGCGGCTGTCCGACGGCGACGGTGCCCAGGCCACCGCCGAGGTGCTCGCGGCGTCGCCGTCGTCGCGCATTCTGGTGCTGTCGGCATCCGATGAGCGCGACGATGTCCTCCAGGCGGTAAAGGCAGGCGCTGCAGGGTATCTCGTCAAGAGCGCGTCGAAGCAGGAGCTCGGCGACGCGGTGCGTGCGACAGCTGAAGGGCGAGCGGTGTTCACCCCGGGGTTGGCCGGGCTGGTGCTGGGGGAGTACCGACGCATCGCGCAATCTCCTACGACGGGCCCGGCTGCGACTTCGCAGCCGACCCTTACCGAACGCGAAACCGAGATACTGCGCCACGTCGCCAAGGGTTTGACTGCCAAGCAGATCGCCGCCCGGCTCTCGCTCAGCCACCGCACCGTCGAGAACCATGTGCAGGCGACCTTCCGCAAGCTTCAGGTCGCCAACCGGGTCGAGCTGGCCCGCTACGCGATCGAACACGGATTGGACAAGGAGTAGTCGAGTCGTCCTACAAATCGGCGACGGCGACGGCAAAGACAAGGGAGGCGACAGCCAGCGCCAGGTAGCCGCCGGGAAATGCCAGGTTGTAGTAAACCTTGGCGCGCACATGGGCGGCGACGGCTCCGATGAAAAACAGGGTGAGCCCGACCGCCGCGGCAATGCCGATGAGACGAAATCCCAACAGCCCGAGCAGGAGTCCGGCGGCCCCCGCGGCCTTGAGTGTGCCAAGCAGCGGTACCCACGACTCTGGAACTCCCACTTCGGCCCCGTTGGCGAGCACCATTTTCGACCGCGAGAAGTCGGCTATGACCATCCCGGCATTGGCCGCGATCGTAATGAGGGTGACGACTATGTATGAAGTGAACATGTACTGATGACGCTCCTCGCGCGCAAAAGGTGACCCATGACGACCAACTACGATCTCGCCGCCCGGTTCGAGGCCGACCGACCGCACCTTCGTGGCGTTGCATACCGCCTGGTGGGCTCCCTCGAAGATTCCGACGACGCCGTGCAGCGGGCGTGGTTGAAGGCCAGCCAGGCGGATCTGCGCGACGTCGACAATCTGACCGGGTGGTTTACGACGGTCACTGCCCGGGAGTGCTTCGACCTGTTGCGGGCCAGGAAACGCAGAGCGGAAGTACCGCTGGATGACCAGCCAGCGACCCCAGCGGTACCTGGAGCCGAAGAGGAAGCGGTACTCGCCGAATCCGTCGGCTTGGCGTTGCTGGTTGTCCTGGCGCGGCTCTCGCCCGCTCAACGGGTTGCGTTCGTGCTGCACGACCTCTTCTCGTTCCCCTTCGACGAGGTGGGCATGACGCTCGACCGATCACCCGCCGCCGCAAAGAAGCTCGCCAGCAGGGCGCGAGAGCGCGTGCTCGGACACAGCGCGGACGATCAGCGCATTGAGAGTGGCCATTTCCGGCTGGTAGAGGCATTTCTCGCCGCATCGCGCAACGGCGACATATGCCAGCTGTTGGATCTACTGGCTCCCGGTGTAGTTCGACGAGTCGACCGGGTACTCGTTCCCGAAGAGGTGCCCACGGAGATGCGCGGTGTACGCGAAGTCGCCGAGGAAACAAAACTGTTCGCCGCGCGCGCCAGCGTGGGCGTCACTGCGCTGGTCGATGGCGCCCCGGGGATCGTGATCGCACCGTACGGCCGGCTGCAAGCGGTATTGCGACTCACCGTCCGCAGAGAACGCATCGAGGCGATCGACATAATTGGGGCCCCCGACCGACTGGATCGCGTTGCCCTGGCCATCCCGCCGGGTTTTGCGTAGTCCTACTCATCCGCCGGCTGACAATCGCTACGACGATGACGACCATGACCGAACCGCATCGTGCCGTCATATCCCGGTTGTCCGCGGATTTCGCCGCGATGTCGCAACAACTGGCCCGCGTGTCCGCGGATCTGACCGAGCTCGACCGCCTGCTGTCGGCGCCCCGGCCCGTCACGCCGCCGCAGCCGGCGCCCTACGTCCCACCCGCGGTGCCGTACTGGCCGCAATATCTGCCGCAATATCCGCCGCCTGCGCCACGTGTTCACATACCGCCTACGCCCGTTCCGCCGAAGCCGCCGCGGGACCGCTCGGAGGGCTGGATCGGCAAGCTGCTCGCCGTCGCGGGGGTCGCCGTCACGCTGATCGGCGTCGTATTGCTGCTCGTGTTAGCGGCCCAAGCAGGCATTCTGCGCCCGGAGTTCCGCGTCACCGGCGGAGCCCTGCTCGCCGCGGCGTTGCTGGCCGCCGGGTGGTGGCTGTATGCCCGGCCCGGGGGCCGGGTGGGTGCGATCGCGTTGGCCGCCACGGGCGTGGCGGCCGCCTACATGGACGTCATCGCCGTTACGACGATCTATCACTGGGTGCCCGCGGCCGCCGGGCTCGTCATCGCCGCGGTCATCGGCGGCGGCGGCTTGAGTCTGGCCCGGC
>JAJKIB010000439.1 GCA_021154745.1 Mycobacterium sp. | reverse complement strand
GGCGCGCAGTGGTGGAGCTGCTTGCCCGCCTTGACGGCGACGGGGGGGAGCCGTGGCCGATCGCGGTCGTCGCCGAGTACCCCGACGACGCGTCGGTGGTGTTCCGGACCTACTGCAGCCAATGGCCGGTGGACGGGCGGCGGCACCTCCGGCCACCGATCCTCGGGGCGGGGGACGCCCACGCCGGTGACGTCGTCGGCCGGTTCCAAGCCGCGCTGGCGGTAGGCGACGTCGACGGGGCGGTGGCGGCGTTCGCGCCGGACGGGTACCTCCGGGAGCCGCTCGGCCCCGAGCACCACGGCGCCGCGGCGCTCCGTGCCTTTTTCCGTACGTGCTTCGGCGGGGGCGGCGGCATCGAGCTAGAACCATGTGCAGTGACGGACGACGGGGCGCGCTGCGCGCTGGAGTACAACTGCGTCCGCTGGGGCGGCCACGACCTGCCACCGCAGGCCGGCATCGCGGTCCACGAGCGCAGCGCCGACGGGCTGCTGGCCGCCGTCCGGTTCTACGACGACGTCGAACCGCCCTCGGCCTAGAGGTCGAGGACGACGGCGCTGCGCGGCCGCGCCGAGCAGATCAGGACGTCGCCCTCGGCGGCCGGGTCGATCGGCTCCGGGGTGTACGCCACCTCGCCGGAGAGCAGGCCGGTCTGGCAGGTGTGGCAGACCCCGTTGCGGCAGGACCAGCGCACCGGCACGTCGCACGCCTCGGCCAGGTCGAGCAGGCTGGGACACTCGGCGGGCCACGGGACGGTCAGGTCGCTGCGGACGAAGGACACCGGGGGCCCCTCGCCCGGCCGACCCACGGGCGGATGCGGCGGCCCACTCGTCGCCGCGCTGATCCCCGGGGTCAGGCCCGGCTTCGCCCCGAAGATCTCGGTGTGTACCCGGGCTGCCGGGACGCCGGCCGTGACCAGCGCCGCGGTGACGTCGACGAGGAACGCGGGCGGGCCGCACACGTACGCCTCGGCGTCGGCCGGCACCTCGAGCGCACGCAGCAGACCCACGGACAAGCGGCCGGCGCTGTCGTAGTCGCGGCCCGGCTGGTCCTCGGGGCGGGGGCGGCTGAAGCAGACGTGGGAGCGGGCGCGCGGCAAGCCGGCGAGCAGCGCGGCCGCCTCGGTCGCGAACGGCCGCTCGGCGCCGTTCCGGGCCGCCTGCAGCCACCACACGGCCCGCGTGGACCTCTGCGCCGCGAGCCCGTAGAGCATGGCCAGTACCGGGGTTGCGCCGACGCCGCCGCTCACCAGCAGTACCGGGGTCGGCGCCGGGCGCAGGACGAACGTGCCCCGGGGCGCCGCCACGTCGATCATGTCGCCCAGGCGGACGTGGGCGTGCAGGTAGGTGCTGGCCACGCCATGTGGCTCCTGTTTGACGCTGATCCGGTATCCGGGGTCACCGGGCCGCCCGGACAGCGAGTAGCTGCGCACCAGCGCCGGCCCGCCGGCGTCGGGCCGCAACCGCACGGTCAGGAACTGCCCGGGCAGGGCCGCGGGCACCGGGACGCCGGCCGGGTCGGCCAGCCGTACCGAGGCGATCGTGCTGCTCTCCGGCTCGACCGCGGTCACCCGGAGCGGGCGGAATCCGGTCCACGCCGGTGGCGGCGTGGCGTCGGCCAGGCCGGCGTTGCCGTTCCCGGACCCCGGTGCGTCCAGGATGGCCCGGAACGATCCCTGCCAGCCGGGGCTGAGCTCGGGAATGCGCAGCGCCCGCTCGATCCGCTCACGCGGGTGGCCGGGCATGTACAGCAGACCGTCGACCTCGGCGACCGTCATGCGCTCGGGGCCGTCGGCGACCTTCACGATCTCGTCCCCGGCCCGCACCTCGCCCTCGCGTAGCACGCGGAAGTAGAAGCCGGGCCGATGGTGCTGGACGAGCAGCGCCGGCATCGCCGGGTCGTCCATCCGGATCCCGACGCGGTAGCAGGTGACCCGCGGCTGGGTCACCTCGAACAGCGCCGCGCCGATCCGGTACCGGTCGCCGATGCACACCTGGTCGTCAGCCAGGCCGTCGACGGTGAAGTTCTCGCCGAACTGGCCGTACTCGAAGTCGTCCCGGCCGAAATGGTCCTGCCAGTAGCGGTAGGAGGCGAGCTGGTAGACGAGCACGGCGCGCTGCTCACCGCCGTGACCGTTCAGGTCGCCCTGCCCGTCGCCGTCGATGTTGAGCCGCCGCACCATCGACGGCCCCTCCACCGGGTGCTTCCAGATCCCGGTGTGGACAGTGCGGCCGTGCCAGGCGACGTCCTTGGGCCGCCCGACGTTGACGGACAACAGTGTCGCCATCGTGGCGCTCCTCTCCGGTCGCCTGTTTCGCCGAGAACGCTGCAGAACGTGTCGCGGTCATGCTCGCACTGCGGCGGCGCTCCGCGCACCGGAGACATCCGGCCACACCTCGAAGGGTTCGCCGCATGCTGCTGGACAGCTTGCCCCGCTGGCTGCCCGTTCGGGCAACACGACCACGCCGGGCGATGGAAGGCTCGCGATGCCAGCCGAGGCGCTCGACAAGGAGACCGCCATGCCCGACTACATGTATGCGATCGAGACCGACGACCAGGTGCACGTCCGCGCGCAGCCCGACGAGAACTCCCAGGAGATCGCTCAGGTGGAGGCCGGCATAAGGATGATGGCCGCCAGCGAGGTAGACGGCGGTTCATACGGCGGCTCGCGTCCGGGCAGCTCGTGGTACCCGGTGCAGTACGACTCGCTCGAGGGCTATGTCGCAGCCGGGTACGTGCACACCGTCTAGTCGCCAGGCTCAGCCGAGCGCGAACGGCGGGTAGTCGTCGGTAAGCAGCAGCAAGTAGGTCTCGACCCGCAGCCACCACCGCAGCACACCCACGGTGAATCGGCGCAGACCGGCCGGCCAGCGGCCGGTGAACAATACCGCGAAGAACGCGATCATCAGCACGACGCCATCGGCGATCGCGAGCAGCGTCAACATGATGAGCTGCGGGATCACCAGGATCAACCGGAATCCGACGGTGAGCCGATTCCGAGCATCGAGTTGCGCGATTACATCCACGCGGGCCCGCAGATCGCCGCCGGGATCGTTGGGAGTCATCGCGAACGCGAACGGTGGATACTCCTCGCGCAGGAACCCGGCGAACAACGCCATCCGCACGTAGTACCGGATGTACATCACTTGGAAGTTCGCCAGCTCGCCGGGCAAGCGACCAGTGAACAGAATGATGAACCACGACACCACGGCCAGCAGCTGCGCCACGTAGCGGAGTGCGGTGGCAACCAGCACGTGCGGCACCACCAAGAGCCAGTTCACCAGCGGTCGCCAGTTCTTGACGCGTTGCGGCGGGTCGAAGCCAAAGGCTGCTGGGTACGACCTGGCCGTCACCTGCATGAGATCACCTCCGATGCCTGACCGACCCTACCGGCGCCGAAGCCGCGCGCGCGCCGATGTACCTGAGACCCGCTGGCCGGGCGGCCCCATCCGCCAGCCGCGTCGAGGCGATCCGGTGATCTGCGGTACGCCCTAATCCCGCTGCTCCCGGCCCACTTCACGGGCGGCGTTGCGCATCGCGTCCCACATCGCGTTCGGCGAGCCGTCCTTGTTCAGGAAGGTGTCCACCTCGTCCTCGTACTGCTGATGCCATGCCCACAGCGCCAATCCGTCGGCGCCACCTCGCACCGGCGTGGTCATGTATGCCGCGACGGGCGCTGCCGGCGAGCCGCTGTACCGCTGCGCGCCGAAGGACAGCTGCGAACAGGTCGCCCACAGTAGGAACGGGGCTGGCCAGTGTGCGCGGGCGCGCTGCCATGCGACCCGCTGCGCCTCAGGATTGAATTCCTTCAGGTCGTTTGCGATCGACAGCCCGTCCACGTAGCCGCTGTTTCGGAACGCGTCGAGAGTCGCGTCGGTCTCGTACTTGTACTCCTCGCCATGTGACGCGCACGACGCCTGCTCCGGGAGCCCGCAGGTGAGTTGCCAGTCCGGCGCGTTGACGAAAACGGGTACTCCGGGAACGAGCCGATGGAGCAGTCCGCCTGTCGCCGCGAGATAGCGCACGCCGTCGGCGGCCGAATACTTCTCGTTGAGCCGGTCCGCAACGTGAATGGCCGCGACCGTGCCAGGATGTGCCCGGATCTGTTCGGCGACCCGTCGCACCTTCTCGGAGATGTCCTCGCCAGCGAAGAACTCCTGCTTGTAGTCGAATTCGAGGACCACGGCGAGGCCGGCGCGTCGTGCGGCGGCGACCGCGGCAGGGTCGCCCGGCAGCAGCGACACAGCGTTGAACACCTGCCGCATCATGCTGAAGTCCCATTGCCAGCTTCGGAACAGGTGGTCCTGGTTGGCGCTGCTCACGCCTTGCGCGATGACCGGAAGCTTCGGCAACGGGGCAGCGAAGGGCGAGCCGCTGACCTGCTCGGGGCCGGACGACGACGTGCAGCCCACCAGGACGAGGGCAGCGCTGGCCAGCGCGGCGAAAAACCCCCGATACTGCACAATCGGCAACCGATCCCTCACGGCAGCACCGCCCTGTCTTTCGATCACACACACGCCGAGCGTCGACCTCGGCCCGCCACCCTAATCGTCACATCGATGCATACCGTGCGGAGATCGCGGTGCGCACGTGCAAACGGCCGATAAGGTTTCCGCCAAATGGAGGATCGACGCAGCTTGCGCAGGTGAGACATTTCTGGCTAGCTGGTGCGGCATGGACGGCCACGCGATCTCGCCGGACGGCGTGCCGATCCGATACGAGCAGCACGGCCAAGGTGCCCCGGCGCTGGTGTTCGTCCACGGCTGGTCCTGCGATCGCAGTTACTGGCGGGGGCAGCTGGAGCCGTTCGCTGCGCGTCAGCAGGTAGTGGCCCTGGACCTGGCGGGGCACGGGGAGTCTGGCACAAACCGGGCGGAGTGGACGATGCGCGCCTTCGGCGCGGACGTCGTGAGTGTCGTTGAGCAGCTTGACCTTCGCGACGTCGTGCTGGTCGGTCATTCGATGGGCGGTGACGTGATCGTCGACGCCGCAATCCCGCTGGGCGACCGCGTTCGTGGTCTGGCGTGGGTCGACACTTACGACAACCTCGACGAGCCGAGCTCGGAGGAGGCGGCCGCGACGTTCCTCGCCCCGTTTCACGACGACTTTGCGGCGGCCGCGACCGCATTCGTGCGAACCATGTTCCTGCCGGGGACCGATGCGGAACTGACCGAGTGGGTGAGCGCGGACATGGCCGCCGCGCCGCCGGACATCGCCGTGGCTGTTGCCGGCCAGTCCATCGCCAACGGCCGTGCGATCCCTGGTCTGGTTCGCGAAATCAGCGCGCCGGTGATTGCCATCAACACCGGCTGGTTGCCGCCCGACGTCGAGTCGCTGGCGCGGTATGGCGTGCAGGCACATGTCATGGCCGACCTCGGCCACTTCGCGATGCTCGAGAACCCGGCCAGGTTCAACAGGCTGCTTGCCGAGGTCCTCGACGCCTTGCCATCGAGCGCGACCGGCTGATCCGCGATCTGTCGTCAGCGTGCCCGGCACTCCTCAGTTGCGCGAACCGAACCAGCGCCGCGCGTAGGTTGTCGAGGCGGGAGGCGATTTCGGTGTCAGACCCCTGGTTGGCCGGGGCCCGATCCGGTGCGTCGCCGCCGGTCGGCCGTGACGTGCTGACGCTGGCGGATTGGCGCCGGGCCGTTTCGGAGTTGTATGCCACGGTGCGGCGCGAGCCCGATCCGCAGCGCGGGCACGAGTTGTGGCGCCGCGGACGCGACGAGTTGTTTGTGCGCCATCCGCAGAGTCCATTGACCAGCGACGACTCGATGCGCGCGACTGGATTGCAGTACTACCCGTACGACCCCACCCTGCGGTTCAGCGCGGAACTGCAGCCGGCGGTCGGCGAGCCGGCACTGCGGTTGGACACCTCCGACGGGCACGTCCCGCTGAGCCTGGTCGGTCGCCTGTCCATCGCCGAACTCGGCGTCGAGCTGTGCGTGTGGTGGCTCAGCCAGTACGGCGGCGGGCTGTTCCTACCGCTGCGGGACGGCACGGCTGGGACGGAAACCTACGGCGGCGGGCGGTACCTGCTCGACACGATCAAGGGCGCCGACCTCGGAGGATACGACGACCGGCTCGTCGTCGACTTCAACTTCCTCTACCACCCGTCCTGCTTCTACAACAGCGCCTGGGTGTGCCCGCTCGCACCGCCGGGCAACACCGCACGGATGCCCATCCGCGCCGGCGAGCGACTCTGATCGACTGCGCGCACAGCCGCCGGGATAGCTTCCACTGCGACTTTCGAAATAGGCTGC
>JAJKIB010000438.1 GCA_021154745.1 Mycobacterium sp. | reverse complement strand
TGCACGAGTTGGAGCGCACCGATCAGAGCACGGCGCTGATCACGATGTGCGCCGGCGGCGCGCTGTCCACCGGCACGATCATCGAGCGGATCTGATCAGCCGAAGATTCCAAATCGGCCGGTCTTACGCGCGGCGGTGTTGTGCTTGCCAAAAGTAGGCGGCGCAAACAGCTCGCCGTCCCGATGACCGATCAGCGTCCGGCCCCATGATCGGAGTCCAGCCGGTTAGCGATACGGCAAAGGAAGCCTACTGTGCCGCCATTCCATGGTTTGACTACCAATCTGTGAATTTGCTGTGAGCACTACGCTGCTGGTTCGATTACCGCATCGGTCGCAGCTGGTTGCGATCAGTAGTGAACCGTAGGATGTTTGCAGGAGCGCGAAGGCCACCGAATCGCCGTCATGGCTGACCAGGGCATCGATGTAGGCCCCGCCTGCAGCGATGCGGTCGCAGCCGCCGACCAAGATTTTCGCCGGGCGTTGCGGGCAAATTCACTAGAGAGACTTCATGCTTCCGGCCACATAATGCACGCGATTGGTTCATTCTCTTTCGAGAGAGTGTGCCGGAGCGCCGACGAGGACACCATGGAGCCGCAATGCAGCTACGGATACCCGGTGGGGTCCGCGCGCTCTCAGCGTTGTCTAACCGTGCGCTTCTTCTGGTCGGCGCCGCATACCTCGCTGCGACAGTGCTGGTCGGTTTGTGGCTATGGCAAAGCTGGGGCGGAGCGTACGTAAGCCGGATGGTCGACGAGGCCGCTTCGCTGGCGAGCGTCCTATTCGCGGCCGGGTCCGCCGGCCGCGCGGCTCGCGCGGCACAGGGACGGGCACGACAAGGCTGGCTGGCGATGATGGCGGGTCTGCTCGCGTGGGCGGCCGGTGAGGTTATCTGGGGCTACTACGAGGTTTGGCTGGGATACGAGCAGGCCCCGTTTCCCTCGTGGGCTGACGCGGGTTATCTGCTCTTCCCGCTCGGTGCCGGGGCCGCGGTATTGCTGTTGTCCGATAGTGACCGTGGCCAATCCCGGAAACGGCTGCTTCTGGATGGCGTCATCATCGCAGCGTCGATGTTTCTGATTTCCTGGCTGACGGTGCTGGACAGAGTGTTTCAGGCGGGGAGTGAGAACAGCCTGGCCTTCGCGGTCTCGCTTGCGTACCCGGTCACCGATGTGGCGATCATTACGATCGCGTGGACCGTCGCAGTCGCCGTGTACCGGCCGAGGATGGCTCTGTTGGTCGGCGGATTGATTCTGGTTGCCGTGTCCGACAGCATTTTCGCCGCCTTGACGGCGGTCGGCAGCTATCACACCGGCAATCTGATCGACCTGGGCTGGATCCTCGGATGGGGAGTGCTTGGTATGGCCGCGTTGCGGAGCATCGTCGAACCAACGGTGGAGTCGACAATGGGGCCGAATTCGTCCCGCGTACGCCTGTGGTTGCCGTATCTACCTCTGGTGATTGCGTGCGGCCTCGGGTTGGCTGTGGCCCTGCCCGAGCTGGGTTCTTTTGCGCTGGCCGCGGCGGGACTGCTCATTGTCGTCGCGGTGCTTGCTCGGCAGTTCCTCGTGCTCGCTGAGAACCGCCGGCTGTTGTCCGACGTTCTCCGGCTGGCCTTCCGCGATCAGCTCACCGGCCTGCCGAATCGGGCATCGTTTCTTGACCGGCTCGAACAGGCGGTGGCGCGCCAGCGAAGAGAACACAAGCCGCTGGCGGTGCTGTGTCTCGATCTGGACAACTTCAAGACGGTCAACGATGAGCTGGGACATCCGGCCGGGGACGAGCTGCTGGTCCGTGTCGCCGGACGTCTCTCCGGGTGTCTGCGCACCACCGATACGGTCGCGCGGCTCGGCGGCGACGAGTTCGCAATCCTGATCGAAGGCTCCCTCCAGGATGCGCTGGTGGCAGCGGATCGAATTCTCGACACATTCAACACGCCGATCGTTGTTGATGGCGTCGCGCTGACAGTGCGTCCCAGCGTCGGGTTGACGCTTGCCACCGGCGAGACGCCCCAAATCACCGTGCACGACCTGCTCAGACACGCCGATCTCGCGATGTATGCCGCTAAGCGCGACGGAGGAGGCTGCCTGCGCATTTTCGTGCCCGACCTGCCCAATCCGTACGAAGTGCCCGAGATCTCCGAGCCGGTCAATGTGCCGAACGCAGCAACCGCGGTCGCTCCGATGTCGGCCGCCGATTCCGAACAGACGGCCCAGCTTCGGGAGACAGTCCAGGTGAGTACACAGTGGCCCCCACTGGGTATCCGGATGGGCCTCGGCGTGCTGATGCTTGGGGTCGGTATGTTCGCGATCTCGACAGTGGTCCGCGCGCACCCAGGCCGGATCGTGCCGCTCGACAGCTGGTTGGAATCGGCGTCATTGCTGTCTGCGGCCGGGCTCGTCGCCATCCGCGCGTGTCGGGTCGCCGTCGAGCGCTGGGCCTGGCTTCTGATTGCGGCGGGGATGACAGCAACGGGTGTGGCCACAATCGTCTACGCCGTGTGGGTGCCCGAGGGCCTGTCGCCGTCGGTCGCGGACCCGGTTTTTCTGGCGTTCTATCCGCTTGTTTACACGGGATTGCTGCTCTTGTTGGGCGGGCGACTGCTGCGCGTGCCGACCGCGATCCGGCTCGACGCCGTTGTTGTGGCGTTCGCAGCTTCTGCGGTCGGAGCAGCGCTAGTATCCGGACCGATGGACGGGGCGACCAGGGGATCGCTAGCCACCGTGCTCGTCGGGTTGGCGTATCCGACCGGTGGCGTGCTGTTGTTGGCGCTCGCCGGCGGGTCACTCGCGATCCTCGGCTGGCGCACCGAGTGGCGGTGGGGTTTGCTTATCGCCGGCTTCGCGTTGTGGGTGCTCGCCGACATCATTTACCTGTTTCAGGCCGCCCGCGGCTCATACCTGGAGGGCAGTTGGATCGATGCATGCTGGCCTGCCGCGTTCCTGTTGATTGCAGTGTCCAGCTGGCTGCCCTCGACCATTGGGCCGTCCCGCCTAAAACCCGGCCCTGTCTCTTTGGCACCACCGATCGTGTGCAGCGTCATCGCGCTCGGAGTCGCGATACTGGCATACGGTGAGCAGCTCCCGGTGACGCTGGCCGCATTGACCCTGGCCGCAGTTGCCGCCCGCTATGCAATGACGTTCCGCGACGTCAGCGCGCTCGCTGAGAGCCACGAGCAGGCAATGACCGACGAGTTGACCGGACTGGCCAACCGTCGGGCACTGGCCACGGCCTTGACAGCTGGACCGTTGGACGAGCCCATGTCGACGACCCCGGATCGAGCCGCGGCAAGACTCGGGCTGTTGTTGCTGGACGTGGATCAGTTCGGGGAGATCAACGATTCCCTCGGTCGCCATGTCGGAGATGACCTGCTGCGCCGCATCGCGGACCGGTTATCGCAAGCGGTGCGACCGGGAGATCTGTTGACCCGCACCGGTGGCGACGAGTTCGCAATCCTATTGGCTGACGGCGTCAACCTCACGACTGCGCGAGCCCATGCCGGCACCTTGATGGACGCGTTGCGCGCACCGTTTGCCCTCGGTCACATCACCGTGCAAGTCGATGTCACTATCGCAATCGCGCTGTGGCCAGATCACTGCGCTCACCCCCGGGAATTGTTGAATCTCGGCGAGGCGGCCATGAATGGCGCAAAGGCCACCGACCACAGAATCGCGGTCTACGATGCGGTCGCGGATCTGCACAGCAGCAACGGCGCGCAGCTCATCGAGGATCTGCGGACCACGCTGTCCACCGCACGACGGGCACTCAGCGAGCTTGGGGTCAGCACCGGCGAGCTGACTTGCCACTACCAGCCCAAGATCAGTGCCGAAGACGAACGGGTACACAGCGTCGAGGCGCTGGTGCGTTGGCATCATCCGACACACGGCCTGCTCCTGCCAGACCAGTTTCTGCCCGCTGCCGAACGGGCCAGCCTGATGGGCCCCCTCGCCGCCCGGGTGCTGGAGATCGCTTTGGCCCAGATCCGGTCCTGGCGCGATCAGGGCATCACTCTGACCGTCGCCGTGAACCTGTCGACTACCAACCTTCTCGATCTCGGCCTTGTCGACACCATCGACCGACTGCTACATATCCATCGACTGCCGGCCGACGCCCTCATCCTTGAAATCACCGAAAGCACGCTGACTACCGACTCGCAACGATCCAGAAACACCGTTGGCGCGCTGCGGCAGCTCGGAATCCGGCTCTCGCTCGACGACTACGGCACCGGCTGGTCCTCGCTGGCCCGCCTCCAGGATCTGTCGGTCGACGAACTGAAACTCGACAAGGTGTTCGTCGCGCGTCTAGCCCGCGATCCCCGGTCCATCGCGATCGTGCGCTCCACCGTGGCGCTTGCGCACAGCCTTAGAGCCGATCTCGTCGCCGAAGGCGTCGAAGACGAGGCCACCCTGCACGCCTTACGTCGGTACGGTTGCACTATCACCCAGGGTCATGTTCACAGCCCGCCGGTCCCTGCAGACGAACTCTACGCGTGGCTCGTCAGTCGCACTCCGCAGCTGACGGCTACGCCTTCACGGGAGGCGGGAATTCTTGATTGACGTCGGAGGCATTGTGGCACTGGTTAAATCGGCGACGCCGGCAGTAGAAGAGTCCGGCTCTGCGGTATCTCGCCAGACTAGGGCTACCGTGTGTTGCTCGATCGTGATCTCTCGGTCGACTGAAGCTGTGACCGGCCTGTTGATCGCCTCATGAGGCCGACACCGCGCTGGTTACGCCACGTCGACCAATACTATTGGTTCACAGCGTATCTCGCGGCCCGGGGTGCGCAGGAGAAAGCGTCCCGGCTGATTGCCGCGATGATCTTCGGTCTCGGTGTGATACCGCTGATCTTGATCGGCAGTCCAGTTGGTCCCGAGGGCCCGCGCGACCGTCTACTCGCGGTCGTCGTTACTGTGGGCTGCCTGTTGATGGCGTTGCGGTGGCTCAGGCGCCGCTGGCCCACCCGAACCGAATCCATCTTGTGCGTAATGACCGGCACGACGTGTATCGCCGTCGCGTGCCTCATCCCGGCCAACCCTGTCTACGGACTGTTCGGCGCGACCTCGTTCGCTGTCCTGGCGGCCTACATCGTGTTATTCCATACTGCACGCTTGCTGTTGATTACATGGACGGTGGCGGGAGCCGTCCTCGTGATTCTTGCGATGAGGTCGGCTGAGCAGGACGCTGCCCTGGCGCTGTGCGGCGTCATTCTGGTCGTGTCGCTCAACGTTTTCGTCGCCGTCGCCGGCAAGGTGTTGATCAGCTTGGCCGCCAGCAACATCCTGCCCGATGAGATGGAGGCACTCACCGGCCTGCTCAACCGCGACGCCTTCTACCAGAAGGCGGCAACACTGTTGGCGTCGCGCAGCCGCGACGATGATCGATACTTCGTCATCGTTGTAATCAACATTGACAGCTATTCGGCTCTCGTCGGGGTGAGCGGGACGTCGGTCGGCGACCGGGCCCGGGTCGACGTTGGCCGTGCGCTACGAGAAACGATCCGGCACAACGTCGTTCTTGCCCACATCGCTGACGCCGAGTTCCTGATAGCCGATTCCTTTACCGATGCCGACCCCTCTCCGCTCGTCGAACGCGTTTGCGCCGCGGTCGCCGCGACACCGTCGCACGTGACCGCCAGCGTCGGCGCGGTCAGCACTCCGCTGCGCCGGTTGACCCGCCAGGCACCGAACGACGTGCTGGATGAAGTGATCGCGATCGCAACCACGGCGATGTACGCCGCGCGCAGAAACGGCGGCAATTCGGCCAGCTACGTGGTGGATCCCCCGCTAACCGTACTGGACCGCCCGAATGGAGCGAATGGACACCACACGTGACGCGGCGCTGTAACCAGCGCCCACGACGTAACGTACCTAGGCAGGGCCGCTGCCGGTCGGCCGTGTTGGGGCCGCCCGCCGTGACGGCGAGTCAACCCAGGATCAGACCAGACGTCGGCACGCCGGTGCCGGCGGTGACGAGCACGTGTTCGACGTCGTCGACCTGGTTGACCGAGGTGCCCCGCAATTGGCGAACACCCTCGGCGATGCCGTTCATCCCGTGGATGTAGGCCTCACCCAACTGGCCACCATGGGTGTTGATCGG
>JAJKIB010000437.1 GCA_021154745.1 Mycobacterium sp. | reverse complement strand
GGTGAGCATTTCGCTGAGCTTTTCACCTGCTGACTCCAGGGCACCCTTTGTCTTACGTTTTGCCACACCTTCGGTGACTTTGTTGGTGACGTCGCCTACGAGTCCCGGCAGGTCTGCTTTCGGATCTTCCTCGGAGATGTTGAGCCGGTTGACCGCTTCGGCGAACCGGAGATAGGTGTCAACGCTGGCGACCACGATGCGAGCGTCGACGGTCAGCAACTCGATGCCGACGACTGAAACACGCACGTACGCGTCGATGACCAATCCCTTATCCAGGATGGTATCCACCACGTCGGCGAGGCTGCTGGAACTCGGCGGGCCGGCGACTCCTGCTGGTTGTATCGCGGTGGTCATGGCCCGCGGCTAACGATGATGCGCAAGCAGACCGCCGAAACGCCCCGGGCTTCTCGGGTGCTGGGGTGCCTTCCCGGACCTTCTCTGGCCGACGGCGCTTCGTCGTGTGACATGCTTTCTCCCGTGCCGCTCTAACTTGTTGGGCCGCGACGACCCTTTCACCCAAGCCTTTACCGGCGTATGGGAAGTGGTTACCCGGCTCGGGCTACGTCTAACCGACGACGCTCCAATTACCTTGGGCCGATTGGAGATAGCCACTGCGGGGTGGTCTGCCACCGACCCCGGAGGGTAGCGACCGACCACGGAGGACAGCCAGAACGAGCGTCAAATCTGTTCACTATCCACCTATGGTGAATTGCAGCAACAATAACTCCACCAAGGCCGAGCAGCTCGGCTGGTCGGGTGCTGAGCGCCGCTCGCTGCCCCGCCGCGGTCGGGGAATGAACTGGATCAGGTCTGCCCGATGCCGGTGCGGGGGTCGGTCTGTTCCGGTATCGCAGTAGCTACCGCTGCCGCCTGTTCCGTAGCTGCCGCAGATGCCTCTTGCGGTACCGCTTTAGCCGCCGCAAGCGCCAACTGCCTCCGCTTAACCCACAGCCAGAGCGCCATACCTATCGCACCCACAGCAAACAATAGTGCGCCCACCACGATGGACCAACGCCTACCCATGCTCTGCCTCCTTTCGGCATGGCTAGTTCTATGAGCCGCACATTAGCGCCGTTCATACCGGAATCCAAGGAATGATCAGGCCGTTGTTGGCGGGCCCCTCGCAGCGTGCTCAGCACTGTGGTGCCCTTGCGCTTCAGTGGCGCTGACAACCAATCAGCATTGGATATGGCGCCCGATCGCGATGGGGTGCGAGCGGGATGGCTGCCAGCCCAACGACGAAGGCCGCCAAGTGTCCCACCTCCGTGAACGTCGGCCTGAGCGCCAGATTGCCGACCAACGAAACCAAAGTCACCTCTTGGCATCGCAACCGCCACGGCCGAGGGACGTGCCACGAAAGCGTGCCCGCAACTCCGAAAACGAAGTAGCTCACCCCGACATCGCGGGCATTCACCAGCCGCCTCGGCGCTCTACCCGCCTTGATCAACACACGCAGATATGTCTGACCCATATAGGTCGCAACAACGTGGGCCGCGATACCGACGAAAAGCCAACGCCACCAACGCAGCCGCCGTTCGGCCGGCGCGACCACCCCGGCGAAGATCGGGACGTACGGCCACCATCTGTGGTCGTCGAGCCAGAACAGGCTCGTCGCCAGAACCCGCAACGGCTCCGCACGTAGACGGCGTAGATTGGTGGAGTGGGTGTGCTGGATCCGCCGCGACCCCCGTCGGCCGACCGCTCGCTGAATCCGCGTCGTGACGAACAAACCAAGCAGCCACCCGAAGCTGAGCGGCGCGCCGGCGATGACCCGAACAAGCACGCTCGAGCCTCCTGGGCCAACAGGTGTCACGTTGCCAGGCCGAATCGACCGCACATCATCGCTCGACGTTCGGCGTGTTCGCCGGGTCCGGGTCCGGGGGGTGTAGTCACCTTCTACTTCTTGTGCTTGAAGGCGTCCTTGACCTTTTCACCCGCATCCTTGAGGTGTGACTTGGTCTGATCGCCCCTGCCCTCGTCACGAGTGCGGGCGTCACCAGTCAGGTTGCCGACTGCTTCCTTGACCTTGCCACCCAACTGCTCGACCTTGTTCTTGGCCTTATCCATTCCGCTCACGATGCCGCCTCCTACCTCGTGACACCGGCCTTGACGACCGGCCTCTTGCCCAGCGAATACCTCGATCACTCCCTGCGGAAACGTCGCGGCGGCTGAAAACCGCGAGCCCCCATCACATGCGTGAGTAGCGGGTCAACGCGAAGCTGTAGAGGCCGTAAGCCGCGAAACCTGTTGCGGCGGCTATCAAGATGGCTCCCCCGAACTGGGCTTCGCCGAGAGCCTTGACGGCTCCGTCGAGGCCAGTCGCTTTGGCTGGATCGCTCGAATACGTCGCCAAGATGATGCAGACGCCAGCAGCGAAAAGCACCGAGCCCTCGGCGACATGCCCGCAGACACCCAACGCGGTGATCAGCCGCCCACACGGCAGCCTCAGATCGTTGAGGAACTTCTTCGACGCACCCTTGTGGACGTAGTAGCCGCCAATCGCGGCGATCACCAAACCGACGATCACCAGAAGGGCCTTGCCCCCATCGGACTGCATCAACTTCGCGCTCAAGCCGACAGTCTGCCGACTGCTTCGCCGGCTACCGCCAACCGCAAAATGAATGGCGGTGAAGGCCAGCGCGCCATACATGAGCGCCAAGCCGAAGGCCTTGAGTCTGTTCATGATCGGCGGTCGACGCGAGTCGGCATTGCGGCTCTCCGCGGGATGCAGCCCGAGCACAGTCTCGGCGAGCCTCCACATCGCCAACGCAATGAGCCCCGCTGCGACGATCCATAGAGACAGGGCGCCGCCACCTTTGTTGGCGAGCGTTGCGAGCGCGCCTGACTGGTCGGCTTCACCTTCCGAACCAATCGCAATCCGGATGATCATGTAAGCAACGAGAAGATGCAGGACTGCGCTGACCGAATATCCGGCGCGGGCGAAGAACCGAACCGAAGGGCTGTCTGTCGCGCGGTTGACCGCGCCCTTGACGGTCATATCTCCGCTCATCGGCGTTCAATCCGCCGCGTCGTGCCCTGGCATTCCGCTCGTCTACCCGACGCGTGCGCTGCGGAAACGAGCAGCGGGGCCACTTCGAAGGAGTGCACCCCTTTTCGCCAATTCGAACCGAAGTCAGTCCTACGGTGAGTACATGACAGAACAGCCCTCAACTGTCACCATCCGCACCGCCATCCCCAGCGTGTTCGACGCCGGCTTACCGACGCTCGACTACGACCTCACCACCACGCCCGCGCAGCTGTATCCGCGGCTTGTCGCGGCCCAGCAACAGGCCCCTATCGCACTGGGGCCCTTTGGCCCCGAAGTTCTTTCGTACGAGCTCGTGCGCACCGTCCTTCGCGACAGTCGCTTCCAGATACCACCCGGCCTCAATCTCGCCGTCCAAGGCATCACCTCCGGACCCCTGTGGGACAAGATCGTCAACTCGCTGCTCGGCTTGGAAGGCCCCGAGCACCAGCGCGTCCGCGGCGTCGTCTCGAAGGCGTTCACACCCCGAGCTGTCGAGCGCTTACACGCCACCATCGTCGACGTCATCGACGAAATCGTCCAACCGCTCAGCCGCCAGGGCCACTGTGACGTCGTCACCGACATCGCGCGCCCCTACCCCGTCCCCATCATCTGCGCCCTGATCGGCACACCCCGCGAAGACTGGCAACAATTCGCCCTCTGGGCCGACGACGTCTTCAAAGCCTTCGGCTTCAACTTCGACCCGCACGACATCCCCGACATCATGCGCGCCTGGGGCGAGCTCGACGACTACGTCGACGATATGGTCGCCCGCCGCCGCCACACCCTCACCGACGACCTGCTCTCCGATCTCATCCGCGCCGAACACGACGGGCACCGGCTCACCGCCGGCGAACTGCGCATGATGGCCTCCGGTCTGCTCCTCGCCGGCACCGACACCACCCGCAACCAAGTCGCCGCCTCCATCGACGTCCTCATCGACCACCCCGACCAGTGGAACCTGTTGCGCGACAAGCCCGATCTCGCCCTGCCCGCCGTCGACGAGACCATGCGCCACTCCCCGATCGTCGGCGCCACCATGCGGATCACGACCGAAGACGTCGAACTCGCCGGTGTCGTCATCCCCGCCGGCACCATGGTTCTCACGAATACCGCTGCGGCCAACCGCGATCCGGCCATCTACGACGATCCCAACCGTTTCGACATCACCCGCCAGGGACTGCCGCCGATCCTGACCTTTGGCGCGGGCGTGCACTACTGTCTCGGCGCGAATCTTGCCCGCCTCGAAATCGCCGAAGCCCTCAAGGCCGTCACCCGACAGTTCTCGAACCCGCGCCGCACCGGGGCCGCCCCGTGGAAACCACTGGCCGCCCTCAGCGGACCGACCAGTCTCCCCATCGCCTTCGACACATAAGTTTGTCGCCGAACGTCTGTCGAGTTTCGGTTCAACGACTAACCGCTACGACCCAGTGTGCGGTTCATCAGACTTGTTGGGGTCGTAAAACAGGCTGGTCTCGGCTTGGCGGGCTTCGGGCTCAGGCAATTGGACTGGTGGTGGTCTCATCGTCGTTGTCCAGCTTGGATTCACCAACGGATCGGCGCGGCCTTGGCGGATGCGGCGGAAGTACCACAGCGATCCCGCAACAAAGAGCGACATTGCGACGACCATAACGATTGCGGCGAGCACTTCGGTCATTACCCACTCCTTGACAGGCGGACTATAGCTCGCGCATTGAGCCTGTTCGCTGGGTGGCATAGTGCGAGTACTGGAGGATGCAGCCATCCTCGCGCGGCAGCCATACCGATTGTCCGGAGTACCGTCCGCAACATGACCTGGCATGTCGGCAACGTCCGCATCACGCGGGTTGTCGAATTCGTCATGCCTTTCCCGGCCGACTTCTTCGCCGAGGCGACGCCGCAAGACATTGCCGCCGAGGCGTGGCTCGCCCCGGACTTCGTCAACGCCGACGGCATGTACCTGATGAGCTTGCACACCTTCGTCATCGAGGCCGACGGGCATCGCATTCTCGTCGACACGTGCGTGGGCAACGCCAAGGACCGACCGCTGATCCCGGAGTTCGATCACCAGCGCCGGCCGTTCCTCGACAACCTCACCGCAGCCGGGTTCGCCCCCGACACCATCGACATCGTCGTCTGCACTCACCTGCACGTCGATCACGTCGGCTGGAACACCCATCTGGTCAACGGCGAATGGATCCCCACGTTTCCTCGCGCGCGGTACCTCTTCAGCGCTGCCGATATCGATTGCTGGGCGCACTGCGACGACGACTTGCACGGCCCCGCGTTCGCCGATTCCGTGCAACCGGTCATCGACGCCGGGTTGGTCGCCTCGGTGACAGCCGACACCGCCATCACTCCCGACGTACGACTCCGCTGCACGCCCGGACACACCCCCGGACACATGAGTGTGTGGATCGACGACCGCTGCGTGATCACCGGTGACGTCCTGCACCACCCCATTCAGGTGGGCCATCCCGACTGGACCGGGCGCGGCGACCTCGATCCCGACGTGGCCCGCGCGACTCGACGCGAACTCCTCGCGGATGCGGCGACGACGAATGCCCTTGTGCTCGGCACCCATTTCGCCGGCACCTCTGCCGGCCGCGTTCTCTCGACCCCCGTCGGCTACCGCTTCGTCCCCGAAATCCCGCACCGTTAAGTGCTTCGCGCATGATCCGGCGCGCCGACGAGCTAGACCGCCCCAGTCCCTGAGACCCGATTGAGGAGATGTATGGACTTGAACGAGTGCACTTACGTGTCCCACACGGGCACCCCCAAGGCGACCGCACAAGGCGGAGCAGCATTGCGCGCAGCAACGTTGACGCGCTCGTGATGCGCGCCAATGGTCCAGCTAGCGTCGGAACAGTCGATCCACAAGGCGTGAATGGCAGGGAGGAGTCGCCATGAGCTACCCGCCACCTCCCGGCTGGTATCCCAACCCGAGCGGTGCGCCCGGACAGCGTTACTTCGATGGGCGCGACTGGACGGCACACCATCGTGCCACCCCGCAACAGCCAATGCCTGCTCCGCCGCTGCCCGCGTCCGCACCGCGCCAGCCAGCGTCTTCACCGCACCCTGTGCCCATGCAGACCAGCGTCGTGGTCACCGGCCCCAACCACGCACTGCATGCGGTACTCACACTGCTGACCTTCTGGGCCTGCGGCGGCTGGGGGTGGATATGGCTGATTATCACGATGAGCAACCGTCGCCGCGTGCACGTGGTCACCACGCCGCTACCGCCGCCCCGGTGACCGACACTCCTCTAGCGCTCAGGAAGTCAGCTCGGCACCCGCTCGAGGATCCGGTCCGTAATTGTCTCGACGCTGTCGCCGAGGTCGTAACCCTGCGCGTCCACGTCGATTATCACATTGGCTTTGGCGGCGATGGCCCGGTCAGTGCTGAAGCCCGCCTTACCGCCGCGGAGGCTGTTCTGCAGCACCATGACCGTGCCCCTCTGCATAGGTTCCCCCACGTCGAGGGTGAGAGGATTGCCGTCGACGATCAACGTCACTGACGTGCCTGCACAACTGCGCCACCGGCCGACCACCTGCGACACCAATTGGGTTGCGGCGGAGACACTTTCAAACGTCGACATGGTTTCGTTCAACAAGATGACACCGTCGTTGCCGTCGCCGCTGATGCCGCGCGTGAACGATGCGCGGGTGGCGCTGTGCTCGTAGGCCGACGCGCCGCCACCGAATAACGCGCTGACGCATTCGCGGGGGGTGACGTTGATGCCCTTGTCACCACTCAACCCCGACCCATCCTCGACCTTCGCGAGACCAGGCGCGTTGACCGCCTGCTTGACCTCATCGATACTCAGCAAGAGGTTCGGCAGTTGAGCTGCCATGACGAGCCGCTCGTCCGGTGCCGCTGACCGCGTCGCAGCAGGAGGGGGCGCCGCGGTTGTCGAGGATTGTTGCGGTTCCATGCCGACGACCGCCCAGATCACCAGCGCTGCGACCGCAATGACAATGAACGCGTACGACAACGTCAGCCCGATCAGGGCGCGGTCGCGGCCACGCTGCCCGGTGCGCCGAATCTGGGACAGCCCGAGATGGCCGAGGACCGCGCCCACAGGCGCGAAGACAACCGCGAACACCACCGACAAGGTGGCGAAGGTGTTCGTCTCTTGCAGAGAAGGCGGTGGCCGGGCCGAGATGACGGGAGGCTGCGGATAGGGTTCGGCGGCGGCGAACCAGTCACCGTCGTACTGGCCCGTCGGGCCGCCATACCCGCCGTCGCTCATCTGCGCACCTCATCCGGTTACATCGAGGTTAGCGACCGGGCCAGGCGATCGATCGGTTATCGGGCATGAACACCGGCGGCCGAGACCACCAGCGCCACCACGACGACGGTGATGAACACATACGACAACGTCACCCCCACTAGAGCCCGGTCCCGGCCGCGATCTTTCGTCTCGTGGATCTGCGACAACGCAACGTGGCCGAGAACCACCCCGGCGGGGGCGAACACGAACGCAAACACGACCGACAACGTGGCCAACGTATTTGTTTCCTGCTGCTGGGAAGTCGGTGCAGGCGCCCCCGAGGGACTGGTCGGACCAACGGTGAACGGGTCACTGCCGAATGGATCACCCCTGGGCGCGGTGCCCGGATCGCCGCCGCCGTAGCCGCCGTGCTTCATCCTCACAGCAACCCGAAACTCGACGTGGTCCAGCGCACCGGGTCCGCGCAGCGAAACGGGGCGATACCGCGGGCGTGCAGGCGGTTGCCACTGGGCGGCTGCCCGAGTGACGACACCACGAAGTATCGGTGCGCCAATCGCATTCCGGTGGACGGGTTTTCGACTGCCGCAACCATCGATCCCGCATTGAGCCGCATCAGCAGGCTGCGCACTTCTTCGTGCAGCAGCCGCCCACCAGCGTCGTCGTAGTGCTGCGCATCAGAAGTGTCACGAAGATACGCCGCGCCGGCGTTCGACATGATCAAGCTCCACTCGGATCCCTCCACGTCACGCAGCAACCGCAGCGCGTCGAACTTCGAAAGGATCACCGCGAGCCTGGGTTGTCCCCTGCCGATCGCCGACATCACGTTGTTGAGCACACTGCGCGGATCGCCCCCGCTGAACATCTGGGCGGGCAGGAGATCCTGCAACTGGTCTCGGATTGACTTGACCCGCAACGGATCGAACATGAAGAACACGGCATCGGCGTTGGCGAAAAACCGGAACAGCAGCGCCCTCAGGTCGCCAGTCTCCATGTCCTCGCCCGCCACATCACGCAGCACCAGATAGCGCCGCACGCCTTGCCAGATCCCGATGCTGAAAATCAGCGGTTCCCGCTGTAGCGACGCCTGAGTGTGCACGGTGGGGGTGGGCGGAATGAGCCCGCGCTGCATGAACAGCGGCGCCTCGTAATGCGTCGAATACGCCGTCGCGGTAGCGCGGTTCGCCGCTTCCATTGAGAAGCCAAGGTTTTCACATAACAGCTCGAGTTGTTTGACCAGCACGGCGATGTAGAGGCTCTTACCGGTGGCGCGGGCACCGGCCATCGCGATGCACATCGCATGCCCGTCGCGCCAACCGTCGGGCAGCTGGTAGTGACACACCGGGCACACCTCGACCACGGGGCCTTGCAGCGCTCGACTGGCTTCAGCCGGCGGCGGAGGTGGGCCGTGGTAACCCGGCGGGCGGTCCCACTTGTAGAACGGCCCACACTCGACGGGCGCTCCAAAGAACGCCGACCCGACCTCGTCGAGGTAGCGGTTGCCCCCGGCTTGCGGGGGCATCATCCACAAATGCTGATTGGGGGTCAGCACCGAGAAGCACCGCGGGCACTTCGTCACGCCAGCGCCCTCACCAAAGTGGCGGTGATGCGGTCCAACACGTGCGGGTGCGCCAGCAACTCATCCGATGCGTCCTGGCCAAGCCCCGGCGACGGCAGGCGCGCCCCCACGGCGTCGAACCGGCGGTCATTGGAGAACGTGATAACCGGAAGTCCCTGCTGCACAGCGGAACTCGGGAAGTCCGCGCAGGCGATGGTGCGCGGGCCGGGCGCCAGCCGCGACCAGCGGGCACCGGCAGACCACCGTGGCCGCGCCTGGCGCACCGCGTCGGCCAGACCCACGCCGTCAGCGCCGGGCGGACCGACCCCCACCGGGGTGACCTCAGCCCCGACGAACACCGCCAACACATCGCGGATGCCGGCCGCCGCGGCGACACCCACCACGATGTCGGTGGCCGCGGCGGCGCTGCCGTCGGCAAACCACGGTCGCATCGACGCCGAGACGTCCAACGCCACCATCACCGATCCGTCGGAGCGCTCCGGTGCACGTCCGATCACCTGCCGGGCAGAACTGCGCGCCGCCGACCCCAGCGGGCTCAGTGGCACGTCGGCCACCGCGGTAACGCCGACCTCCAGCTGCGATCCCTGCGGCCGCAGGGCGGCCAACACCACCCCCGAGTCGCCGCTGACGTCGACCGGGTCGAACAACACCTGCACGGGATCGACTTCAGCGGGGTTGTCATGCGCGATCGTGAGATGAACGACCGTGCCAGGACCGAATCTCGGCGTCCCCACCGGCCGCACGCCGATCGTCACGTCGCCGGCGATGTGCGGCAAAACCGCTTGGTGTGCGGTTGGCCGGACCACGGGCTGGTCGGTGTTGGCGCGCACGTCCAATTCGGCGCCCGCAACCGAAGCGGTGATCGACAGCGCCAGCGCCTGATTAGGAATACGCACACGCTGAGTGCGCTCTCCCACAACGTAAATCGGCATCAGCGATTCTCCCGGATGGGTGTCGCCAGTGATGGCTGCGGCTGCGCGCGGCGCGCCATCAGCTTTGCCACCAGCTTTCGGTTTCGGCGCAGCGACGCGCCGTCCGGTTCAGCGCCCGACATCTTCGCCATCAATACCGCCGCGTCCTCGATCTCTTGATCGGCGAAGTCCCGCGTAACGGCTAGCTGTTGGGCGGCTCGTGCCAACAACTCGTCAACACCGGCAGCGGGCTCCCCCGATTCCTCACGCGCAGAGGTCCGCACGAGACTCGCCGCCAGAACCGCAGCCGGGATGATGACGTGGTCGCCCACCAACGTCACCACCTGCGCGACGGCGTCACCGGCGAGCGCCGGTTCGGCAGCCAGGGCCGCACAACCAGCGGGATAAGGCTGCCCCGCAATCGTCGCCACCACCGCCAGGGTCAGCAGGCGCACCGTGAAGTCCGGATGCAACCGGTCGGGTCCCAGCGCGCTGAGCGCGGCGTCCACATGCGGGCTGTAGGCGGGCAGGAAACGCTCAATGTGTCCTTCCTGCACCCAGATTCGCGGTTCGAGCAGCCGGACGTACGCACACGCCAG
>JAJKIB010000436.1 GCA_021154745.1 Mycobacterium sp. | reverse complement strand
CTGCGGGGAACGATCACCGGGATTGGACAAGCCTGCGCGACAGCTGAACTCACCGCACCGAACGGGTTGGCGACGACGCTGCTGCGGCGGCCGCCGCCGACTACTACCAATTGGGCATTCCGCGAGTGGTTGAGCAATGCTTGCACCGGATCTTCTCGCGTCACCAAGCGGCGCACGTCGATGTCGGGGTAGCGCAACTGCCAGTCGGCCAACGCGTGAGCCCACACGTATTCGGCGTCGACGCTCACAGCATTGCTCCCACTCGTAGTGGATTGACGTGCGGGCGTGACAGCGTGGACGGCGACCAGTTGTGTCTTCCGCTGCGCCGCCTCGTCGAATGCGATAGCGATGGCCAACTGGCTGGCGGGTGAGGTGTTCACGCCGACGACAACGGCTGCTCGGTTCGACTGCGTTGGCGAGACGGGTTCGTGTGGCACGACTGTGACGGGGCAACGGGCCGTTTGCAGCATCTCGTCAGTAACCGCTCCCAGCGCGGCCAGACGTGTCTTGCCTCGGCCGTGCCGACCCAGCACAATCATCCGTGCACCTTCTTGGGTGAACTCCCACAACGTTGGTACAACCGGTCCAATGCACAGCTTGCAGGTGATGCGCGGCGGCTGCCGGTCGGTTTCCTTATTGATGGCGTCAAGGGCGTTGTCGATGGCCTCCGCGCCGTGCGCGACAGCAACATTCGTGACATCGTCGCGCAACGGTCTGGCAGGCCATTCTGTCTGTGTGGCTGCGTCGGATAACGAAGCAGGGACATGCACGATGGTCAGTTCGATGTCGCGCATCGCGGCTTCGCCGGCAGCCCACACCGCGGCGGCGGTAGATGCCGGTGAGCCGTCGACACCGACCAGAATTCGATCCATGGCACACCCGTGTTCCTTTGCGTGGTCAGCCGATCAACGACGGGCGGTCCGCTGAGGGGTGTGGGTTCCGTTCCGCGACCTGGGTCAGTTGGCCAATGAGCGGCGCGGCGACGCGCATCGCCAAGCTCAGCGTCGCCTGGTCCTCGGCAGACAGCGCCTTGAGCAGCTCAATAACGCGGTCGCGCACGGATGTCTGCAACCGTGATAGTTGTGCGCGCCCACTCGCGGTGATATGCACCAGCGTCACACGGCCGTCCTCCGGGTCACTAAACCGAGTGACGAGGCCCTCGCGCTCCAGCCGCCCGACCAATTCGGTCATCGATGGCTGACTAACACCGCTTGCTGCCGCCAACACCGAGATTCGCGCCGGACCGCTGTCGTCCAGTCGCGCCAACACCACAGATGAGGTAAGGCTCTGGCCATAGCTGACATGCCGTACGAGCAGGATCGCAGCGGCCTGGAGAACCTCGGGGATCTGCTCTGCAGCGGTCGCTTCCATGTGTCAGATATATCTAATACCTATAGAAATATCAATACGGTGTCTTGAAACATGGGTTTCCATCCGCCTATCCGCAAGAACAATCTGTCAACTAGCTAGGGATCCTATTAGTATGAGGGAAGCTGTCGAGATAACCGAAGATCTTCTCGTTGATAGCCTCGACCGAACCCGAAGGGTGCTGGACAAGCGCGAGCGCATGGAATCCGCGTGGCGATTGATGATTTCGAGCGCGGCTACTCGGCGCTGTCATACCTGCGAGACCTGCCGATCGATGAGGTGAAGCTCGACAGGCAATTCATCACACCGATGCTTTCCGACCGGCGAGCCGCGACGATCGTCCGCGCCGTGATTGACCTTTCGCATGACCTCGGCGTGACAACGGTTGCCCGAGGAGTCGAAACGAGTAAACCGGTCGGTGTAGCCGACATTATTGACCTGATTCGCGGCGTTAAGCTATGTTGCGCCGCGAACACGGCTGGATGCTGCGGCAGCTGCACACGGGGCGGCGTTACCGCTTGAACCGAAACGCTTCGCTTGGGTAAGTCAGCTCGCCGTCACCTGAGCCCGGCGTCAACTGGCAGACGGGATAGTCCAACGGCTGCGCACCGCGCGCCGGCATCCGACGATACGATCGCGGCGTCCTCCAGCCTGCCGGTTGCGGTGAGTGTCTCTGCGAGCAGCAGCCGCGCGCCGAGAGCCGCCAAGGGCCTTCGCTCACCATCTGTTCGGGCTAGGAGGTGGCGCGCCCGCAGGCATGCCCGCTGGTGATCGTCGTCCGAATCGCTGGCGCACAACAAACGGATCCCGGAGCCCTCGTCGAGTTCGGCCGTCATCCTGGCGATCCCGTCATCGTGGGGGATGATTCGCTCCGCACGTAATCGACCGGCAACCGCGGGCGCAATCTCGATACCCAGCCGTATCCGTTCGTTGTTCACGCCGGCCGACAGCCGCTGCAGGCCAAGCTGCTCGGCAACCCTCATGCCTGCGGACAGCCGTTCCACCGCCGAGTTCCGATCACCGTGGATTGCTCGAAGTCGCGCACCGATCACGTACCGCGCGGCTAGGTAGTCCACTCCGCCACCCTCGGGACCGAGCTGATAGCTCTCGTCAAGCAGGCGCATCGCCTCGGCCAAATCGCCTGTCTCGTACAGCAGTTGGCCGAGAAGTGCACCGGCGAGGCGCGCAGCGTGCGAATGAGGGCCCACGCCGGAGCCGATCTCGAACGCCCTGCGGAAGCTTGCCTGGGCACGCGGTATGTCCAGTTGGTACCTGGCGGCGATGCCGTCGTAGCAGGCCGCGTAGACGCTCGCGAACGGTCCCATCATCTCGTGGTAGGGCGCCGCCCACTCGAGTACCTGGTGCGCGGTGTCGAACTCGAAGCGGTAGATCGCCGCGAAGGCAGCGATATTTCCGGCGACTCCGGCCACCCGCGGGTGCAAGGTGTCCGGTCTCGACATCGCTTCGGCGACCAGACGGTCGACGTCTGCAGTGCGGTCGGCGAAGGAGTCGGCGACCGCTCGTACGACGTTCGCCTCGGCGCACATGTCGGCTCGCGCAGTGTCGGACAGTTCGGCACGACCCACCGCCGCCTCGAACCGATTCAGTGCCGCGTTGGTCGCCGCGGTGTGCTGCAGCAGAATGTGTGCCCAGCCGAGGGTCAACTGCAACCGGGGCCGGGATGCGACAAGCTGCGATGGCAATTTGTTGATGATGCCGAGCAACGTGGTCATCTTCGACTGTTCCAGCAGTCTGGTCTCGTCCTGCTCGACGAGGTCAACAGCCCGGAGAGGATCGTCGGAGGCCAGCGCGTGGTCGACGGCCTCGCTGAGGTAGCCGTGGTCGGCATACCACGTCGACGCGGCGTCGTGCAGGTGTGCGATCCGGTCGGGGTGGTCGCGTTCGAGTCGACGACGAAGGAACTCCGCGAACATCTGGTGGTACCGGAACCACTCGGGATCGCCGTCGACCCGCTGCAGGAACAATCCCCGCTGCTCGACTTCCTCGAGCATCGCCTGCCCGTGGGTAGTCTGCGCCAGCGCGGACGCCAGCCCGCCGCTGATCCGCTCCGTTATCGAGCTGGCCAGCAGAAACTTCGCCAGCTCCGGTTCCGTGTTGTCGAAGACGTTCTCGGCCAGGAAGTCACCGATCACATCGTTGGAACCCGACATCTCGGTGACAAGGTGGCCGGCGTCGGCGCCGCCGCGCAGGGACAGCGTCGCTAGCTGCAAGGCAGCGGCCCACCCGTCGGTCGACGTGGTCAGCGCCTCCACATCGCTACCCGACAACTGCAGTCCACCGATGTCGTTCAGGAGTGACCGCGCTTCCTCGGCCTCGAAACGCAAAGAGCTACGGTCGATCTCGACTAGCTCATCTTGAATCCGTAACTTGCTCAACGGTAGTCCGGATCGTGACCAGCTGGTCACGATGAGTGGCAGGTGATGGCATCCGTGCTCGAGCAGGAAGCCGAGTATTCCTGCGGTCTCGGTGTCCGACACGCGTTGCCAGTCGTCGATCACCAAGGCGATGCGGTCGTCCTTATCGTGTATCTCGTCGATCAGCGACGTCAACACGTAACGGCTCGCGTCGTCCCCGTGCTCCTCGAGCACCTGGCACAACGAGGCGGCGAGTTCGGGACGGACCCGCCGGAGCGACTCCAGAAGGTGGACGAGGAACCACACCACGTTGTTGTCGTCGTCGTCGACGGTCAGCCAGCCGACAGCAACACCATCGCGCGTGAGCTCGTCGCGCCATTGCGCCGCCAGCATGCTCTTGCCGTAGCCCGAGGGCGCGTGGATGAGGACCAGGCGCCGCCGGCCGCCCGCCCGTAGAGCGTTGATCAACCGGTCGCGGGCGAGCATCGATCTGGTGGCAACTTGGGGCCGGTACTTCGTCGCGGGTGTCGGTGGCGTGGGGGTGAGGTGGCGCCGCATCGTCGCCTCGGGTGGCTGTCGGCGCTCTACGCCCAGCTCAACGGGCCGTGCCATCTGGTCGACTACGGTGCCCGTACTGCGTTGAATCTCGCGTAGCCGTTCGCCGAATTCCGCAACGGTCGCCGGACGATCGGCGGGATCGCGCGCCATCGCCACTTCGATGGCTGCGGCCACGTCATCAGGCAGGCCCTTGTCCCGCAGATCGGGTACTGGCTCCGACGCGATTCGCAGGAACTGCGCGACGACCTGCTCGCCGCTGCGCCGCTCGTATGCCGCGTGGCCGGTCAGGGCGCAAAACAGCGTTGCGCCAAGGGAATAGATGTCGGACGCGACGGTCGGGGTGGCACCCTCCAGTACTTCCGGTGCGGTGAACGCCGGCGAACCGGTGATCACTCCCGTCGCCGTCTCGAAGCCGCCGGCGATCCTGGCGATGCCGAAATCGGTCAACTGTGGTTCGCCGTAATCGGTCAGCAGGATGTTCGCGGGCTTGACGTCGCGATGCAACGTGCCGACACGGTGCGCGGCGTCGAGTGCGCCGGCCAGCTTGACGCCGATGCTCAGTGTCTCGCGCCAATCGAGCGGTCCGTGCCTGCGGATCAAGGCTTCAAGCGAATCCTTGGCGTGGTACGGCATCACGATGAACGGCCGGCCACTCGCGGTCGTACCGACTTCAAGGATCTGCACGATCTGCGGGTGACCGGACAGGCGGCCCATCGCACGTTGCTCGCGGATGAAGCGGTCGAGATTCTCCGGATCGAGATCGGACGTCAGGACCTTGACGGCGACCGTTCGGTCCAGTGTGGGCTGGACGCAGCGATAGACGACGCCGAAGCCGCCGTGTCCGATTTCGGCGACATCGTCGAATCCGGCGTCGCGGAGTTCCGCGGGGATATCAGGTGCCACACCCCGCTGTGTCGCGTGCGAATCGACCTCGGCCATCGACGGTCACCATCCTCGATCGTCACGATAGCGCCGCAAGCCCGGGTGGAAGACGCGAATCCTGGCTCACATGTCCATGCCGCCGTTGACGCTCCAGACCTGGCCGGTGATGTAGGAGGATGCGTCAGCGGCAAGGAAGTGCACCACGCGGGCGACTTCCTCCGGCCTGCCGGCCCGACCGACCGGGATCTGACCGGTCAACTTCGCCATCACCTTCTCCGGGATGTCCGCTGTCATCTCGGTGGT
>JAJKIB010000435.1 GCA_021154745.1 Mycobacterium sp. | reverse complement strand
GGTGACCATGACATAGTGGGCACCCTTAAGTTGCAGGATTCGACACAGCGGACCGAGCCGCTGGGCGAACCGCGGAAACGAGCCGTATTCTCCTGGCGGAAACGCGAAGTCGTTGACGGGGTGTACGTAACTGGTCTTGATCTCTCCCCTGCCAATCAGCTCGTAGAAGACCTTGAGGTCGAGTTTGTCAGTGAAGTAGCCGACCGGGATTGGCGACATGCCCGCATAGATTGCTTTGGCGGTGGCCAGATCGGTGTCGTTGCAAGCGCGTTCCCGCACTACCTCGAACGGGAGAAGGAATCCCTGAGCGGCGTCCGCCATGCCGAAGAACGCGGCGTCCTGGGGCGGAAACTCATCGGCTAGCGCGTTCCCGTCCGCAGCCGCGATAGCGCCCTGAAACACGAGCCTCTTGATCAGCTCTGGGGCCTGTTCTGCGGCTTTTGCGATGAAGCTCCCGGCAATCGAGTGCCCGACCAGCACGACATCTGACAAATGGCGCTCGCGCACGTACGCGACAAGCGAGGCCACTGCATCGGCGTGGGTGAGGTTCATCGGCGCGTCCGGGCCATGCCCGGCAATCGTTGGCGTGTGCACCGCGTGTCCGCGCCTGCGTAGCTCGGCCGACACGGACTCCCACACGGATCCCGTCTGAAAGGCACCGTGCACCAGCACGAATGTCAACCCCAGCCGAGGCTGTTCTGGCGTGTCCGGCCTGACCTGTGAGGTAGTGGTCATAAATTTCTCCTTGTCGGTGAGGCTGCCGGTGAGTCGCCGGCGTCTCGGATGTACCGGTACGTGAGGTAGGTGAGACTGTCACCGACGGTTTGGGTGTCGAAAAGGCGCAACGGTTTTGGGCGCAGGGGCTTTGGCTTGCTGGTCTGATCGAAGAGGCCCCTACCTGCACCCATCATCAGTGGGAAAATCGCCAACCGCAGCTCGTCGACGAGGTCGTGTTCGATCAGCGTGCGTACCAGCTGAGAGCTGGCGTACACGCGGATCTCGCCGTGGACCGCGCGCTTCAGCTTCGCAACCTCGTCCAGGACGTCACCGTTGAGTACTGTCGAGTTGTTCCAGCCGGGATCTGTAAGAGTCGCGGAGACAACGTATTTGGGCAAGCTATTCATCCTGTCAGCCATCTCGCCAGTGCGGTATGGGTATCGTGCGGCGAAAAACTCGTAGCTGCGTCGACCCAGCAGCAGCGCCTCGGCGCCCAGCGCGTCGTCGAGTAAGCGTTTGGCCCATTCTTCGCGGTCGGTTGGGTCGAGCCCGGCGCGCCAATCGACACTGTTGAAGCCCTCCTCGCCGGTCGCGTCCTGAGTGATTCCATCGACCGAGACGTTTTCGAAGACGACGATCGTTCCCATGTCGGTGCTCCTATGTTTGTTTGGTCGGACGACCACCGATGAAGACACCGCGTTGCGGATCTCCTCGAAGCTGAAATGTCATGTGAGCGCAGCGAAAAGGCCGCCCGTTGGCACTATTTCCGCGAACATCGCCAACGATTCCAGGGATGCGTTGTGAGCGCTCTCGGAGGTGGTTGAGCAAGCGTCGGATACCACCAGCGTCCGGTAGCCGAGGTCGGCGGCGGCTCGTGCGGTGCTTTCCACCGCCATGTTGGTGGCGATCCCGGTGAGGACCACCGTGTCGATGCCGGCCGCACGCAGGACGACGTCGAGTTGGGTGCTATGAAAGCAACTGACCCGCGGGTGGGTCAGGACGACGTCGTTGTCGTGTGGTGCGACGGCCTCGACGATGGCTGCACCGGCGGTGCCGGCGACAAGGCACTGTAATTCGGCGACGCGGCGGAGGACCGGGATGTTGGCCACCAGTTCGGGATAGCCGGGTTGGAAGGCGCCCGTGGAGTAGACGATCTTGACTCCCGCGGCGCGGGCATCGCCCAGCAGCCGCGCGGCGGATGCGATTACGTCGGCTCTCTTCAACTCGGCGTGGAACAGCGGGGCGAAAGCACCGTCTGCCCCTACAATGTCGTGCTGGAAGTCTATGGCGACGATCGCGGTGGATTTCGGTGCGATGTCAGGTTTCTCGGTCATGCTTCACCCAATTCCCAGGTGCGGTAAATGACCTTGCCGGCGTCGTCGATGTTCAGTTCGAAGACCGCAAGTTCGCTGTTCAGCTCCGCCAGCGCTCCTACGGTGTTCTCGAACGTAATCGCGCCTCGATACGTGCGTGCGTGCTTGGCGTCTTTCGTGTACTTTCCGCCGGCGATACCCCGGAAGACGCCGGTGTCATTCCCGTCGGTGCGCAGCCCACCTTTCAGCTCTCCGTACAAGGTGCCGTCGGGGCGGATGAACGACCAGAGAGTCAAAAGGGCCGTGTAGTGAACGTCGTGCAGGAAGCCGTCGGTCTCGAACGTCATCTCGACCTTCGCCGCGCCGTCGTCGACCGAGAGCACGCGACGGACACTGAGCCGTCCTTGTTCTTCGGTAAGCAGTCGTCCGATGGATGTCATGGGATTTCCTTTCTTGACGGCACACTCGGATTGTCGAAGCCGTCAAAGATAGAGACGACACGCCATCGGGAAAGTGGGCGCACGCCGGCCGCCCAGTTTTCGGCTTCGCCGGCGTCCATACATGAGGTCCCTATGACAGCGATAGACGCGACACGAGGGTGGAGTGGTGACAATTGGTGACGACCGACCTGATCACCAGGGCGCGCGCCGGGGACGGCGACGCGTTTCGAGAGCTGACCGAGCCGCACCGCCGAGAATTACAGGTGCACTGCTACCGGATGCTTGGATCCCTTCAGGACGCCGAGGACGCCCTCCAGGACACGCTGCTGGCCGCCTGGCAAGGCCTCGGCGGATTCGACGGACGTTCGTCGCTGCGCACCTGGCTCTACCGGATTGCCACCAACCGCTGCCTCGACGCGCGTCGCGCGGCCAGCCGACGCCGCGCCAAGGAGTGGGACGTGCCCGACGTTGAACCGCCCGAGCCGAGTCGGCTCGGCGAGATCGTATGGCTCGAGCCATTTCCCGATGCCCTCCTCGAGGGGGCGGTTGACGTCCCGCTCGGCCCGGAAGCCCGCTACGAACAAACCGAGTCCATCTCCCTGGCCTTCATCACTGCCCTTCAGGTCCTGCCGCCTCGCCAGCTCGCCGTCCTCATCTTGCGCGACGTCCTCGGATTCCGCACCAACGAGGTGGCCGACATCCTCGATGCGACCGTCGAATCGGTCAACAGCGCCCTCAAACGGGCCCGCGCCAGCCTGCGGCGCGGGCTGCCGCCGACCGACGGGCGTGAACCGCCTCCCGCTCCGGACTCACCCGCCGAGCGAGCGTTCGTGGGAAAGTTCGTGCGCGCGTACGAGTCCGGCGATGTCGACGCGCTGGTCGCCTTGCTCACCGCCGATGTCGGCGTCTCCATGCCACCGGTTCCGCTCGAATACCACGGCCGTGACGTGGTGGCCCGCTTCTACGCCAGCATCTTCCGGCCAGGACGAGAGTTTGACCTAGTGCCAACGCGGGCGAATGACCAACCGGCCTACGGGGTCTACCGTCGGGCCCCCACCGGGGGCATCCGCCACGGGTCCGGCATCCTCGTCCTCACCCTCACCGGCGACCGGATCTGCGCCATGACCCGCTTCGACAACAACGTGCTCCCATGGTTCGGGCTGCCACGATCGCTTCCCAGCTGATAATCATCCCCCGCCGCCCCACTGTCTGCAGCGCACATATTACGTCACTGTGACGGTCTTCGGCCGGATGGCGCTGCCTCACAACAGCTTTGGAGCGAACGGTGTGTGACGAATTGCCGGCGTTTATCTCTCAAATTCCGCGTGGCTGAACGCGGTTGTGTTCCTTCTCAGTGGCGACGAGCGGTGACAATCCAGGCGCGGGAGTTGAACCAGACACCGTCGTCCCTCAGGTGCGCGGTGAACGTCTCACGCAGACGCCCGACCGCGCGCGCTGCGGCTGCTGGGTCCAGCCGCTTCAATGCCTCGCTGGTGAAGGTGAAGCCGCGGACCCAATCGAGGGCGGCAGCCACGTCCGGACCGTAGTAGACCGGCTCATCGACGTCGGTGAAGGCGATGAAGGAGAACCCCGCAGCGCCCAGGATCTGCTTCACGGTCGGCGGGTCGGCGAGCGAGAACGGATCTGGTCTGGCGGCAACGGCGGCCACTGACCCCTCGGGCCCTGCGAGGGATTGGCGGATAGAGACGTCCCACTCGTTGCGTTCGTGGGCTTGCCAGACCATCATCACCAGGCGCCCGGCAGGGCGCAGGGCCCGCCGGATGTTGTCGAACGCGGCGACTGGGTCGTCGAAGAACATCGTGCCGAACCTGCTGATTACCAGGTCGAATCGCTCCCGCGGAAAGCGGTGGATCTGTACGTTGGCGTGCTCGAAGGTGACGTTGCGGAGCCTCTCGGCCCGGGCGAGCTCACGGGCACGCTCGATGGCGGGTGCGGAGATGTCGACCCCGAGCGCGCTACCTGCGCGGGCTGTGCGCGCGGCGTCGCGAGTCGTCTCCCCGGTCCCACATCCGATGTCGAGGACGCAGTCGTCAAGCTGGACTCCACAGGCCCGGCGCAATACTTGGTTGTGCCGCCGCAGCTCGGCGTCGTAACCGCTGAGGGCGGACGTATGTTCGCTTGCGGTGCGTCGCACCGCAACGCCTTCGCGACGGTCGGGGTCGTCTGGGCGCTGTTGGTCACCGGTTTCCATCAGAATGGCACCCCACCACTCAGCCGCGCCCGAGCCGGGTCCGGTCAGACTCTGACAGCGCGACGCGATGTGATCGGATTGTTTGGTTCGGCCCAGGTGATCTCGAAGTAGTTGCCTTCGGGGTCACAGAGATAGGCCGAGCGGCCGGTGAAGAACTCGGCATCCACAGGCTCCTTGGTGACGCAGGCGCCGGCGTTGCGCATCTGCTCAGTCAGCTGATCGACCTCCGCCGGTGCGTTGACCATGATCCCCATACTGAACCGGATGCCTCCATTGCCCAAGTCTGGTTCGGTGTTCCCGTCACGGGCGAGTTCAGCGATGGGAAATAGCGCGAGGACGACACCACGAAGTTCGAATGCCGCAAAGTTGTCTTCGTCGATGATTTGCGGCCAGCCGAGGCTGCGGTAGAAGTCGCGGAGTAGCGAAAGGTCACGCGCGCCGAGCGTGATCATCACGTCGGCTAAGGGTGCGGGTACTTGCATGGCTGCAGTATGCGTCGTACGACCGACATCGCACCCTCCTATGCGTTGGAAGCCGGTCACCCCGAGGACGTGCTCGCGCGCTGTGTCCAGATCCTGACGAACGATGGCCATTTAGCCACTAGCCTGCCCGATGTCGGTTCGGGATTGTGGCGGCATGACAAGCGGGAACAGGGTCCGATGACCAACGACGCCGGCAATGCGGCCCAATGGCACTTCCCGGACTCCGACATCTGTTCAGCAGCAATGCAATTAGCGTTCGACGTCTCCCCCGAGTTCCTCGCCAACCACTGCGTCCGCAGTTACATCTTCGCGCGCGAACTTGCGGCCGCCAAAGGCCTGCGCAGTGGCGTCGACTACGACGACGAACTCGTCTTCCTCAGTTGCATCCTCCATGACCTCGGCGTCACCGACTACGGTGACGGCGATCAGCGGTTCGAGGTCGACGGAGCCGATGGCGCGGCGCGCTTCCTCCACGCCCAAGGAATCTCCGATCACCGGGTTACGACGGTGTGGCAAACAATTGCTCTGCACACCAGTGTCGGCTTGGCGGACCGATTCGGCCCCGAACAATCCGTCTCGTATTTCGGAATCAGCCTGGACATCAACGGTATAGAGACGGGACTTCTCTCACCCGGC
>JAJKIB010000434.1 GCA_021154745.1 Mycobacterium sp. | reverse complement strand
TGGAATACCAGGGCGCCGCGGTGCCCAAGCGGATGAACAAGCTCGGCTCGGCCGGCGCTCCGGGCAGCGGCAGCTTCCTGACCGCCGACCCGATCGCCGAACACGAAGCGCTCACCGAAGCCGCACACACCTCGGAACGCAAGGCGCTCACCGCACTACGCGAACACCAGGTCTAGGGAAGCGGGCGATTTTCGCGCACTCCGCGATAGATCCCCCGGCGGACGATCAGCGGCATCAGCACTCGGTCGAACGACCATGCGGGGAAGGTGAACGCGCGCCCGTTCGGTGCGAAGACCTCGAGACCGTCGCGCTGCGGACCGAGCACCGAGCCCCACCGCCGCTTCGGCGGGCGGTAACTGCGCAACGGTCGCCCCGCGAACTCGGCACGAATGTTGTTGGCCAGCAATCCGTCCGCTCTGTTGCGGGCCGAGCTTCGGAGCGGGTCGGTGGCCGCGACGTCACCGACCGCGAACACGCCCGCGTGACCGGGGACCCGTAGTTCCGGAGTAACCCGAACGAAGCCGCGTTCGTCGAGCAGCTCCGACGGCAACCAGTCGGTGTTGGGTCGCACCCGTCCGGTCGCCCAGAGCACGGCATCTGCCGACGCAGGCGGTTGACCGGTGCTCCAGTGGACCGGCTCGCTGGTGATCCGATCGCACGCGAAGCCGTCGGGTATCACCGCGCGGTGCCCGGGATGCAGCACGACCCCCGTCCCGACGAGTCGGCGCTGGACTTGCTCCCATGTCCGAGGGTGGTGGCCAAGGAGGGCGCGCTCTTTGGGGAAGTAGAGATCGACCCGCTTGTCCGGCCAGGCCCTCGCCAGGTTGGCGGCGCTGCTGATGGCTGCCGCGCCGCCACCGACAACGACCACCGAACCGGCTCGGGCCAGACGGTCGTGGGCGGTGCGAAGCTCGGTACCTATGTCCTCGGCCGACTGGAAGGTCGGCTGGCGCCAGAATCCGTTGGTCACTCCGGTCGAGATGACCAGCGCGTCGTATTTTTCGGCCGAGGTCGAGCCGTCGTCGTGCCGGATGAGGACCGCGCGGGCATCAAGGTCGAGTCCGGTCAACGTGCCGTGGACGGTGCGCACCCGGTCCAGACCGCGGAACCGGTCGAACGGGATCCAGTTGGCGCGCGCCCAATCGTGCGGACGGGAGAGCCGCCACCCGAGCTCCTGCCCGCTGACCAGCGCCGGCTTGGCCGAGATTCCGACCACCTCGGCGTGGCGGGCCAGTCGGATGGCGGTGAGCACGCCGCTGTCACCGAGCCCGGCGATGACCACACGGCGCGAATCCATGACGACACGCTGACATACAAAGAGAGGCATCCGCTACGGGATGCCCCTCTTGTGCGACTCGTTGGTCAGTGGCTCTGGTGGACGCTGGTGTCGACGTGCGGCACGGTCACCTGAGGCTGGATGTCATAGATCCAGTCGTGGTGGAAGGAGTCAGCCTGGGCGGGACCCGCGAGCCCGATGACCGCGGCGGCCAGTCCGCTGGCGGCAATGGTGGCAAATCCGAACTTCTTCATCTTGGTGCCTTCTTCTGTGTCGGTTCTGTCGGCCGGTCTGGTGCTTCTTATCAGTTCTTCGTGCCGGTCTGAGTGATTAAACACGGTGCTCAGACGTTTAATTCCGATGGCAGAAATTGATCGGCGATTGGCAGGAATCGACCACCTTTTCGCCCCGCGATCGGTCGGTGATGCTGGCAGCGGTGTGTCGCCGGCCACATTCGGCAAACGTTCTACGCCGGTTGCGCAGGCGTCACGACGTGGTTCTGGAGGTGGTCGAACACCACTTCGGTGCGAACGCCTGCCACCTCACGTCGCTTCGTCAGCGAGTCAAGAACAAAATCGCGGAGCGCCTCGGTGGATGCCACCGCCACGAGAATCAGAAGATCCTCGGGCCCGGTCGTGACGAATACCTGCAGTGTTTCTGGTAGCCCGATCACGAAATCCCGGAAGCCCTGCACGATCTCGCGGGACTGCGGGCGCAGCCGCACGGTGACCATGCCCTTGACCGGCCGACCCATCTTGGCCATGTCGGTGCTGGCGTGAATCCCGGTGATCACACCGCGCGCCCGCAAGGCGCGGACTCGTTCGAGGGTGGTCGACGGCGCGACGCCGAGCATCTGGGCCAAGTCGCGATTGCTGCGCCGACCGTCGCTCTGCAAGGCGGCCACGATCGCCGAATCAAGTTCATCCATCGCCGCTCCCATGACCGATTTCCCGAATTATATTTGGCAGCTTGCGGGTAATGCCGTCTATTCCACTAGCTTCTAGTGTCGTGACTGATCAATTGGTTGCTATGCACGATGGCCTAGCCGCCACGCCCGCGGCAGTTGTGACCAAGATCGCCGTCGTGATCCGCGACGACTTGCCGGTGTGGCAGAAGCTGAACATGACCGCGTTCCTGGCCAGCGGCGTCGCGGCGTCGGCGCCGGATGCCATCGGCGCGGACTATGCAGACGCGGACGGTACGCACTACTCGCCGATGTTCGGTCAACCGGTGATGGTGTTCGCGGCCGATGAACGACGCCTGGCCCGCACGCTTGAGCGTGCGTTATCGCGCGGAGTCGTTCCCACGGTGTTCACCACCGACCTCTTCTCCACTGGGAATGACACGGCCAACCGCGCCGCCGTCGCGGCGGTGCCTCGCGCGAATCTCGACTTGGCCGGCATTGCCATCCGCGCCGACGGCAAGACCGTCGACAAGATCACCGCGGGTCTGCGACTCCACTCGTAATGAGCTGCTGGGCGAGTTGGCGCAAATCGTCCGCGATGAGCGTCGGTTGCGGCAGCCCGTCGAGCGGCAGCGGCGCGTTGCCCGGCCGGGTGATCAGCGCCCCGCTGAAGCCGGCGCTCTGCGCGCCGATGGTGTCCCACACGTGCGCAGCGACCATCATGCAATCCGCGGGTGCAACCTGAAGCTCGCGGCATACATAGTCGTAGACATGCCGGGCCGGCTTGTAGGTGCGGCATGCGTCGACACTGAACTGGCGCTCGAAGTACCCGCCGAGTCCGGCACTCTCCAATGGGCTCGGGCCGTCCGGATTGGGCGGTGAGTTTGTCAGCGTCACCAACCGAAAGCCGTTGTGGTGCAACGCTGCAAGCCCGTCACCGACGTCGGAGTGCGGGGGCATCGTCAGCATCGCTTGCTTGATGCGTTGGACGTCCGCGTCGGAGATCGCGATTCCGTGGATGTCCCCCAGCATCCGCAGCATCCCCTGGCCAAGGGTGAAGAAGTCGACGTAGCAACCGGACAGCGCGGTGGTCATCGAATACATGACGACCTGGCCGAACCACTCACGCATCACCCGCGCGTCGCCGAAGATCTCGTCGAAAAGCGGTGCCATGGCGTCAATGTCGATGAGGGTTTCGTTCACATCGAACACCAACACGGGGGGTGTTGCAGTCATCGCGTCATTATCTGCTCAGCTGCGGCCACGCTCTTGCAGCACCCAGCCGTTCCCGTCTGGATCGCGGAAATCGGCGAAGCTGGCGTAGTCCGCCCGGTTCGGATCGACACCCGGCACGTACGCCCCACGCCACCCGCCGCCAGTGGTGTCCTTGTGCCGGATCTCGCTGACGTCGACACCTCGCTCCGTCAGTTCCCGCCGGCACGCCTCGATGTCTGGCACCACCAGATACAGGCCTCGCACCGAACCCGCAGGCGCGTCGGTCAACCCGATGCCGAATTGGATCGAGGCACTCGCGCCCTGCGGCGTCAGCTGGAGAACACGGAACTCCGCCGTCGGCGCGAAGTCGACGTCGAGGCCGAAGCCGACCTGATCGCGGTAGAACTGCAGCGACCGGTCGGGGTCGGCCACCGGAAGAATCACGACTTCGAGCAGTGCCTTCATTGCAGCCCCTAAGCGGAGGTCTTCGTCAGGATCTCGTCGGCGTCCAGTCCGCGGTCGACGCCGTGAGGGACCACGGTCTGGCCCGGCTCGAGGTGAAGCTGGCGGTCGTCAAGGTAGACATCGATCTTGTCGGGTTCGAATGACAGCAGGTTGCTGACCCGAGCCACCTCCGGCCACGCGTTGGTGTACGACCACGCGGCGCGCTTACGCGTTCCGATGGTGTAGTAACTGGCCAAGCCCTTGTAGGGACAGAAGGTCTGCCCGTCCACGGGCTGCAGCGCCGATTCGTCCACATCGTCGCGCAGCACATACCAGCGCGGCGCGAATCCGGATTCGTAGAGGGCGATCGGCCGGTGGGTGTCGGCGATGACCCTGTCGCCGTCGCGAACCACGAGATGCCGTGAGGTGGAACGGATGTCGATGCGGTGGTAGAAGTCCGCCGCGTGTCCGACGATGCGTTCATCCTCTTCGTAGAACGAGTCCATTGCCCGCCACGCGAATGCAACGCGGCCGGTCAACACCTCGGCGTACTCAGGTACCGCGGTGAACTCCCATGCCGCGTGGTTGGCCTCCCGCCCGTCGACGCCGACGGTGAACCATCGCGTCTCACCGAGGTCGGTATGTTCGGTGACTCGCTCTTCCACAGTCAGGACGTCGGGTTGGACATCGTCGCGCGGAAAGTAGGCAACCGGGTACCGCGCCGGCTCGTGGAGGAGCACGACGTCCTCACTGTCGGCGACGTACTGCCCGCCGAACTTGACGCGCATTCTGCGGCGCAGTGGCTCCGCGTACAGGATCCGCGCCGGCATCGGTTGCGCAGTGAGGAATTGCCCGACCCGTGCTGTAGCCAAAGGTCCTTGCTGCCATGCCAGTCCCATCGTCTCTGTCCTTCCTTGGTGACGCCGAACAGAATGGGGTATATGACCCATTATTCTGGGCTATCCAACCCAGAGTTGTCCAGAGATGTTCCGTGGTCCAGGGAATGCCGTTCAGGCCGGGATGTTGGCCGTCGGTGGGACTGATCGATTTTCTGTCGGCGCAGGCAGCGGTGCTGCGCTTGATGATGGTGAGGTCGTGGCGGTAGTGGAGTTGATTGTCGCCGGCGGTCCTTGATTGACGTTGTTTCCGCATCCGGCGGTTAGTGCGCCCACGATGATCAACGCGACGACGGTGGTCGAAAAGTCCTACCCCTTGCGGTGGCGGTGAACTCCAGGGGGTTCGGTCGGCGATGAGGGCGGCACCTCCGGCGGGGGCCAACAGGCGACGGCCATTGCGATCTAGTCACTGCTGCTCCCTTGAACGCTGTGTTGCATGTCGCGGTTGGCTTCCATGAGGC
>JAJKIB010000433.1 GCA_021154745.1 Mycobacterium sp. | reverse complement strand
TGTGAGAGAGCGAATCTTGATCCGCATGGTTGGCCTCCTTGTGGGCCGCGGAAAAACTTGGCTAGCGACGGCCCCCGCCGTCGCCACCGATAATCAACGCTGGACCATAGAACTCGTCATCCCACGGATATAGATAAGCGGGTTCTGGTGGTGTGGCGTTGAGCTGAACATTGCCAGGTGTGGCGCATTCGGTCGTCCCAGCGCCCATTGCCGTCGGGCCGCCGACGTCGGTGCACGACGGCAATGTGGAGGAGTCGTCGGGTTGGGCGAGGGCGGCGGGCGCGGTGAGAACTGCCGCTGCGGCGCCTGCCGCGACGATCAGCGGAGTGAAGTAGCGCGGCGTCCTCCGCATAGGCGAGTCCTTCTCTTCAGTTTGCCCCCGAGATATCAGCCAGCGTACAGGCCTCTTCCAGTAATTAACGGCAAGTCCAGCGTCGTTCTGATTCCCGGCGCGGCGTCGACCACTGCGGGTATGGCGTTGACGACGCGGGCGGCCGTAGCGACCAATCCGGCGTGATTGTGATCGCCCTTGCGGCTGCTGAGACACAGGTCCAACACGTACGACGGCTCGCCGGTCACCTCGACCCGATACGAGCCGCCTTCCTGGGCCGGTTGCGGCCAATCCGGACGCAGGTCGTCGCGCAAGCGGGTGACGTGTTCGAGCACGACGGCGGGATTGCCGCCCTTCATGCCACGCACCTCGAATCGAAGCGCGGCGGCGCTGCCCTTGGGGATGTGTCCGGCCGCGATGTCGAAGTCCTCGGGCGCGGGTTGGCGAATGTAGTTCTCGGTGACCTCGTCCAGTTCGATGCCCAGACCCGCCGCGAGTTGGCGCACAACCGATCCCCACGCCAAGCTGAGCACTCCGGGCTGCAGCAGCATCGGCAGCTCGTCGAGCGGCTTGCCGAAGCCCATCACGTCGAACATCACGGTGGGGCTGTCGTAGGTGGCGTAGTCGACGATCTCCATGCAGCGGATCTGTTCGATGCTCTGGCAGGTGCCGGCCAGCGCGAGCGGAAGGAGGTCGTTGGCGAAGCCGGGGTCGATGCCGTTTATGAACAGGCTTGCGTTGCCTGCCTTGGCGGCGTCCTCGATCGGAGTGACGAGCTCGTCGGGCAGGGTCTGCCACGGGTATTGGAGGAAAACGGCGGCGCTGCCGACGACGTTGACGCCCGCGGTGAGGATGCGCCGGTAGTCCTCGAGCGCGTCGGGTAGCCGGTTGTCGGCCATCGCGGTGTAGACGGCGCACTCGGGATTGGTGGCCAGCACTTGGTCGAGGTCTGTGGTGGCGACGATGCCGGTTGAATTGTCAAGTCCGGCAAGCTCTGCGGCGTCCTTGCCCGCCTTGGAGTCGCTTGACACCCACACCGCAGTCAGCTCGAAACGTGGGTCGGTGATGAGTTGGGTCAGCGCGTGTCGCCCGACGTTGCCCGTGCCGATCTGTGCGACTTTGATGGCCATGGCTAGCTCCTCAGAGGTCTGGAATGGGTAGATTGAGATTGGGAACGGTGAGGCCGCCGTCGATCTCGAGCATTTTGCCGGTCAGGAAGCTGCCCGCGGGCGACGCGAGGTAGACCGCTGCGGCGGCGATGTCGGCCGGGTCGCCGAGGCGTCGCATGGGCGTTGCCTTCTCCATTGGCTCGCGCAGTTCGTCGTTGGAGGCGACGATGTCGAGCGCGGAGGTGAGGATCGATCCGGGTGCGATCGCGTTGACCCGGATCTTCGGGCACAGGTCCAGTGCGGTCTGCCGGGTGTAGTGCGCAAGCGCGCCTTTGGCGGTGGCATATGCGGCGAATCCCCGACCGGCAAGCCGGCCCATCGTCGAGGTGATGTTGATGATGCTGCCCCCGCCGGAGTGCTCGAGCATCAACGGGACAGCGGCGGTGGTCAGCGCGTGGGCGGTGAGGACGTTGAACGTGAACGCGTCCTTCATGTCTTTGACGGACGTCGTCAGCAGGGTGTTCGGCATGGTGCCGCCGACGTTGTTGACGACGATGTCTAGTTTCCCGAATGCCTCGACCGCCTCGCTTGCCAGCTTTGCCGTGTCTTCCGGGTGGGCGAGGTCGGCGACGACGATATGCGCTTTGCGGCCGGCGGCCTGGACCTGCTCGGCGACCTCCTCGAGCTGTGATCGCGTGCGAGCCGCAATGACCACGTCCGCACCGACTTCCGCGAATGCCAGCGCCATCGCTGCGCCCAGCCCGCGGCCCGCTCCTGTCACCACCGCGACTTGGTCGTCCAGTCGGAACCTGTCAAGAATCACGTGTGTCTTCCTTCCCTCGCCGGGCGAACGGTAGCAGGGGCTGGCCTGGCATGTGACGTGTTTTTGAAACACGTTCTAGTTTTCTCAGGAAGGACGCCGCGACTTCTGCATGAGGGTCGTGAACCCGGCATTATCCACAACCCTGGTGCAGAAGTCGCGAGGAGTGTGTCGGTACCTCTCAGGAGGCTCGACAGCTAATAGGGCGCGACACGCGGGCAAATATCGCAGGCACGAGGCGCGCTGCGGGATCATTGAAGACCATGCAAGTCCTGACGCCCCGCGGCGGCGAAACACTTGTAACACCCCATCGACATCGACGCAGCCAAGAACGTGGTTGGCGCTGTGAGCGTGGTCCACACCCACACCGCGCGCCATGCGCTTTGGTGCCGCGCTGGTGGAATGTAGTCGCAAAACTCCGCTGGGGGTGGGAGAGCTACCCACTATGAGCGAACAACCGGCGGCGCCGGCCCGGCAAACAATCCGGCTCGTTTCGTAACCGGCCTTGCATGGCCTGCTCAGCGCGCGTCAGCCGCCGGGCGGGCTAAAGCCTCCGCCAAAGCCGTTTCCGGCGGTGCCGCCCCAACGGCCCGGCTCCAGCCCGACGCTCCCTTCCGCCCGCCGCGCTTCACGTTGACGTTCGATCAGTAGACGGTGGCTTCGTTGCATCCGCATCATCACCCAGGTCACTCCCGCGACGATCGCGGCGCCAACAACAAAAATCGCCGGGTTGTGATGGCATTGCTGCTGCTGACCAAACTCGTGCTCCGCTGACGGTTCGGGCGCACAATGGGGTGTACGTCCAAAATTTGGGAGCCGCGATGAGCGAGCGACGGTACGACTTTTTCGGTGAGATCTTCCAGCGGTACTTCAGGCCGGCGATCGGCGCGTATCCGCAAATGGGTGGAGCACTCGTCGAGAGGTTGCTCACGCTCACCGACGACGTCCCGGACCGATTGGCCCAGACGCGGCGCGCCGCGATGGCATGGGGCAAAGCCGAAACCCCCAGCGCCGGGATCACGTCGGAACTCTTCGTGATCACCCAACATGGGCTGATGTACGCCGCCGAGTTCAACGAGTCGCGCCGTGCGCTGTACTACCTGGCGACGCCACTCGTGTTGTTCGATCCTTTCGTCGATCAGATCGACACCACCGAACTACGTGGGGACGAGGTTGCTGTGGTGGACAGTGGGTTCGGCCGTGACCTCGCATCGGCTCATCCGATGGACGCCGCGCTGCGCCGGATACTCGACGAGCACGTGGCGCTGCGGGTGGATCTGCCCGCCTAGCTACTTCTTCGCCGCGGCTTTCTTCGCGGTCTTCTTGGCTGGTGCCTTTTTCGCAGCCGCCTTTTTCGCCGGCGCTTTCTTGGCTGCGGCCTTCTTCGCGGGCGCCTTCTTGGCGGGCTTCTCGCCATCGGATCCGCCGCCGGCGCGACGCGCCTTCACGCTGGCCTCGAGCTTGGCCAGCAGATCCGACACGTCCTCGGTTTCGTCGAGCTCCTTCGGCTGCTCCTCGGTGGTAAACGCTTCGCCGCCTTCGAGTTTCGCCTGAACAAGCTCGTGCAGCTGTTCCTGGTAGTCGTCGTGGTAGCGGTCCGGGTTGAAATCGTCGGTCATCGACTCGACCACCTGCTCGGCCATCTTCAGCTCGGCCGGCTTGACTTCGACCTCCTTGTCCAGCACCGGGAAATCGGGATCGCGGATCTCGTCGGGCCACAGCAGCGTTTGGATGACCATCACGTCGCGCTTGCTGAAATCCCTGATCCGCAACGCAGCAAGCCGCGTCTTGTTGCGCAACGCAAAGTGCACGATCGCTACCCGGTCGGTCTCCATGAGCGTCTTGGCCAACAGCACATATGACTTCGACGACTTTCCGTCGGGCTCGAGGAAGTAGCTGCGGTCGAACATCATCGGATCGATGTCGCCGGCCGGGACGAACTCCAGCACCTCGATCTCGCGGCTGCGTTCCTCGGGCAGCGTGGCGATGTCCTCGTCGGTGATCACCACTGTCTGGCCGTCGTCGGATTCGTAGGCCTTCGCGATATCGCGATACTCCACGACCTCGCCGCACACCTCACACACGCGCTTGTAGCGGATGCGTCCGTTGTCCTTCGCGTGGACCTGGTGGAACTTGATGTCGTGGTCCTCGGTCGCGCTGTAGACCTTGACCGGGACGTTCACCAGACCGAAGGCGATCGAACCTTTCCATATGGAACGCATAACCCCAGGCTATCCGGGTTGAGGCAACAACGGGCCCGACCCGGCCGCCGCGGCGTCCCGCGTCGCCCGATCCGGCAGGTCAGCGCCCGCGCGCGCCACCGTCAACGCCGCTGACAGCGCCGCCGTCTGTACCACCCCCGTCAGCGCGTCGACAGCAATCCGGGCCAGCTGGCGCCGTCGCCCGGCGCCCAGCAGACCCAGCGACCACAGTGCATCGATCAGACCCGACATGAACGCATCGCCGGCCCCCACGGTGTCCACGACGTTCACCCGAAGCGCGGGCACCCGGACCGTCCCCGCAGCGCACATCGCGAACGCGCCCTTGTCGCCCGTCGTCACCACGACGATCGACGGCCCCAACCCGAGCCACGTCCGGGCGATCTGCTCGGGGGAGCGGTTCGCGTCGATCCAGCGCATGTCCTCGTCGCTGGCCTTGACCACGTCACAGCGTTCGATCCAGCGGTCGATGCGGCCGCGGGCAATGTCGCCGTCCTCGATCAGTGCTGGGCGCACGTTCGGATCGAACGTGATGGTCGCCGACGGGTGATACGCGTCGAGCAGCGCCGCCGTGGCGCGGCAACCCGGTTCCAGCACTGTCGCGATCGATCCCGCGTGCGCGACGAGCGGTGGTGCCACCTCGGGTGTCCCTGCCAGCTGCCAGTCAATGTCGAAGACATACTGTGCCGAGCCGTTGGCGTCGAGCGTCGCCAGCGCGGTGGGTGTGCGCTGTGCGGTTTGGCTGCCCGAAACCAACTGCACACCAGAGTGTTTGAGGTAGTCGACGATGCGGCGGCCGCGTTGGTCGTTGCCGATGTGGGTGAGGAAGTCGACGCCACGACCCAACCGCGCGAGTCCGACCGCGACATTCAACGGGCTGCCACCGACGTGCTCGCCGGTGACCTTTCCGTCCCGCTCGACGATGTCGATCAGCGCCTCGCCGATCACCAGCGCCCGCTGCGGCGCGCCGGGCACGGTCATGTTGTCTCCTTGCGTAACAAAGTCTCCAACGTCGCGCGCGCTCCGTCGCGGTGCAACGAGTCCAACGCCCACAGGTAGGCCTCGACAAACCGGGGCTGAGCCGCGAGATCGCCGAAGACTTCGGTGTTTTCGATGAATGCTGTCGGGTTCTCGTGCTGAGAACGAGCGAGCGGCACAAGCGTGTCTGCGAGCTGGTCCTGCACGTCGATACGTTCACCTTCCTCGTCGACGCCTTCGGCGTAACGGGCCCAGCTGGCCACGGTGGCCGCCGACAGCCGGACGGGGCCACCGGTCGCCAGGTTCGCGCGAATCACGGGCAGCAGCCATTTCGGGATGCGGTCCGACGAGCCGAAGCACAACCGCGCGATGGTGTCCTTGACGCCGGGGTTGGCGAACCGCTCGATCAGCGTCCGCTTGTAGTCGGGCAGGTCGATGCCGGGCACCGGCTTGAGCGTCGGCGTGGCTTCGGAATCCATGTATTCCCTGAGGAATTCGGCGAACAGGGGGTCGCCCGCCGCGTCGTGCACCAGCCGGTAGCCGGCCAGGTAGGCAAAATAGCACAGGCTCTGATGGCTGGCGTTGAGCAGTCGCAGTTTCATCAACTCGTAGGGCGTCACATCGTCGACCAGCAGCACGTCGGCCTCCTCCAACGG
>JAJKIB010000432.1 GCA_021154745.1 Mycobacterium sp. | reverse complement strand
CCCGCGCCCGCCTGTGGATGCGGCGTGACATTCGTTCAATGAGTCCAGGAGCGATTCGCACTCCAGAATCTTCACCTGCTCAGGCTAGTCTCGCCGGCTGCAAAGAAGAGCGAAGAGGGCGGACCAGCCGCCGGCTCAGAAGTCGCCGGTGATGCGGTTGCTCTCCACCTTGGAGATGGTGTTGCCGTTGCGGTCGAGGAAGCGTGCACCGACGTAGATCTCGTCGAGGCCGCCGTCGCCGATGTTCTCGAAGGTCCCGTTGTCTTCGTCCAGCTGGGCGTGTGTCAGCGCGGCAGCGCGTTGGAAGTGCAGGCCGTCGGGCGCCGCGAAGGTGTCGGCATCGACGGGCCCGAAAAGGAGGTCGTCGTCGTTGGTGTCGTCTCCCCAGAACCGCAACGCGAAGGTGTCGGCGTGGTGGTTGATCGTGTCCTGCGCGGCGGCCTGGGACATCGAGACCAGGCCGTCGACGTAGACCACCTGCTCCATGAAGTTGCCGCCAGGAGAACGTGTCGAGTCGCTCACCACCATGTGGATGGTGCTCGACATCGCCAGCGTGGTGGGGTCGGCGTATGCCAGGGCCGGTGGTAGTGCTGCACCTGCTGTCAGTGCCAACGCGGCGGCTGCGGCGGCCGCAGACGCCCGGTGATGTGTGGACACGGTTGCTCCTTGGTGTGGGTTGGTTTCTCGGCGGGCTAGATGAAGGGAATGCGGGGGTTGGTGCCGTTCTCGACTTCGGTGCCGTCGTCGCGTCCGTCGCGGTCGGTGTCCTTGCGGTTGGGATCGGTGCGGTAGACGTTCTGCTCGTCGGTATCCGACAGACCGTCGCCGTCGCTGTCCTTGGCCGCAGGCGCAGGAGCTGGGGCTGGGGCTGGGGCGGGTGGCTTTGCGCTGGCCACAAGCGGATCGGTGTGGTAGCGCTTGACTTCGTCGCCGTCGCTGATGTCGTCGTTGTCGGAATCCTGGTTGAGCGGTCCGGTGTGGTAGGTCCTCATCTCCTCCCCATCGGTGAGACCGTCGCGGTCCGAGTCGGGATTTTGGGGGTCAAGATTGTTGTCGAGCTCCTCAGGGGTTTCGAGGCCGTCCTTGTCGGCGTCGTTGGTGGGGTTGTAGTTGGGATCGGTGTGGTCGCGCAGGACTTCGTCGCCGTCGCTGACGCCGTCGCTGTCGGAGTCTTGATTCACCGGCCCCGTGTAGTACTTGTGGAGCTCTTCTCCATCGTTGAGACCATCGCGGTCGGAGTCGGGGTTCTGCGGGTCGGTCAGACCGCGCAGTTCGAAGTCGTCGGACAGTCCGTCGTCGTCGGAATCAACTGCGGCGCTGGCTGTCGCCGGCAGCAGGATGGCTGCTGTGACTGCGGTGCCGGAGAGCAGAACTCCCGCTACGGCGGCGACCGCCAGCTATTTAGACATGCGCGTGTTCGTGGACATGGTGATATTCCTCGTGTTCAGGTTGGTGTTGGTATGCGGAAATCGGAGTCGTGCGTGGACGAATATTTCAGGCGACTCCGTTGTCCACGAGCTGGATTCGTCTTTGTGACACCCGCACTGAGCGCCCGGAAATCCATGTCGGATCACCGAATCGCGTGTCGGGTGTGTCATGAGTTGCTCATCGTTGTCTCCTAGTGACTGGCTGCGCCTGTCCGCACTCGGCGTCGCGCGGCCAATGCAAGGTGGGATCGGGTGTGGCACCGACTCCACCGTCGCCACCGGCGCCGCCGTTACCGCCAATGACATCCGCATATTCGCTGAGGCCCGCGGCGCCCCGACCGCCGTTGCCGGAAAGGAGGCCGCCGCTACCGCCGTTGCCCCCGGCACCGCCGGTGGCGACGTCATTGCTCGCGCTGGCTGAACCACCACCGCCGCCGTTGCCGAAAAGACCTGCGCTGCCACCGTTTCCACCGGCCTGTCCTGCCAGCCCGATGCCGCCGTTGCCGCCGTTGCCGAACAACAATCCGCCGCGGCCGCCGTTCTGACCCGGAAGGCCATCACCCCCATTGCCGATCAGCAGCCCGGCGTTCTGCCCTGGACCGCCATTGCCGATGAAAATCCCGACAACGCTGCCGATGAGGCTGCCGATCGCGTCGCCCGGGTTGACGACGGCCGATGTGAGCGGACTACCGGCGGCGGTCGGCGCTGCCGAGCGGTTGCGGACCGCGGGTCCGAAGAACCGATGAGCAGACGAGGCGTTGCCGGACATCACGACACGAACGCCTGCCGGCCGCGTCGTCGGGGTGCCGTCGGTTGGTACAGGCAGAACGGGGGCGGTCTCACCGGCGCTGCCCGCACCGAGGCTTCCGCCCGGAGCCAGAAACTCAATCTGGGGCGCGGCACTCGCGAACACACTGTCGGGTGTGACGACCGCGGCCAGTGCCGGTTCGGATGCACGCGCGCGGTGGGCTGCATGTCGGGCCGAAGCCGTCGGCAGCTCGCTGGGTTGTGTGGCGGTGCCCGTCCCGGCCAATACGCCCGCCGCGACAACGGCAGTGATCATCGTCTTTTGCTTGGCAACCATGATTGCCCGAACCTTTCCCTCAAGACAGAGGGCTTTGGGTCCTCAGCCGCTAATCACCCTTGATGGGTAAGCAGCAGAAGTGTGCGTCGGCCCAACCTCGACGTGAAAGGGCGCGGTTCACTGAGCGGACCGGCCTCAGCCACCGGCAAGGGCGAGGTTGCGGGTGATCTCCCGCGAGGCTCTCTGAACGAGTTCTGGCAGTCCAGCAGGCACAGCGGGGCTCAGCGCGATCGCGCTGATTGCCGCGATCAGCTCACCGTCTGGCCGCCGGACCGGCGCGGCAACGCAACATACCCCCGCCAGCACTTGCTGCCGGTCGATGACCAGATTCCCTGGCCGGGCAAAACCGGCGCGCGCCCGACGCCATTCATCGGCAGCGAAGCCCGAAGGAGGTTCATCGCCAGGCTCTGCTCGCGCGAGCATCAACAATTGGCCGCCGGCGTGGGTGGACGGGATCTCGTCGTAGGGCTGCATCCGCGGAACGTCGCTCACCACGCCTCGTGTCGCCGTGACGACCCGGATCCGGTCCTCGTGCAGCACTGTGATGGAGACGACCGTCGAGGTCAACGCCGACAACAACCGCACCGGCTCACGAGTCGCCGCTTGCAACCCTGGGTGTGGCTGCCAGGCGTTGCCCAGGCGAGCAAGTCCCGCGCCCACGAAATATCGCCGGTCGTGGCGCTGCGCCACGCCGAGGTCCACCAGCTGCTCCAAGAGCCGATAGGTCGTCGCCTTCGGCAGCTCGGCTTGGCGAGCGATTTCCGACAGCCCGGCCCCCACCTGTACCTGAGCCAACACGCCCAGCACCCGAAAAGCTCCCTCGAGCACACCGCGCCCAACGAGATTCCCCGCAGAAGCCAACCCGCTGATTACCTGACTGAATTCTGGGTCGGCCCCTAGATCACTTCTGTCCACAACGGAGCCTCGTTCCCGGCCGCAAAACCGCAGCTAGAGCAGCATAGCTGCATAATCATCATCCGCGATGAGCGATTATTGCTTGTCGCCCACGCCCCCGGGCAGCGGAAATGTGCTACAAGTCCAGGATTCTCGTCGAATGGCGGATCCGCCATCTTCCGCGATTTCAGATGAGAATTCGCCACGCAGAATGAGAACCTACAGACGACACCGACAAGTTCGCCTTAAGTCACCAATCCGTGTTAGAGGTGCTAATGGCTCCTTGTAATCGTTAGCGTGACTCTAGTCAGCTGCCGCGCGCAATCCACTCCTGAAGGTGCGGCGCCTCGGCGCCGATCGTCGTGTCGCCGCCATGCCCGGTGTACACGACAGTCTCCGCGGGCAGGGCGAGCAGCCTCGACCGGATTGAGTCGATGATCGTCGGGAAGTCCGAGTAGGACCTTCCCGTCGCGCCGGGGCCTCCCCGAAACAGGGTGTCGCCGGTGCACACCGCGCCCATGGCCGGTGCATACAGGCACACCGAGCCAGGGGAATGACCGGGCGTGTGGATCACTCGAATCTCGATACCCGCCACGGTGATTCGCTGATCGTCAGTCAGCGGCGAATAGCTCACCGAAGGGTGCGTTTGCTTCCACAGCACCTCGTCGTCGGGATGCAGCAGAATCGGCGCGTCGAACCGCTCTGCGAGCTCTGGCGCCACGGTCACGTGGTCGTTGTGCGCATGTGTGCACAGCACCGCGACAACCTTGCGCTCGCCGACAGCGTCGACGATCGGCTGCGCCGAATGCGCGGCATCGACCACGAGAACCTCGCTGTCGTCGCCGATGAGCCAGATGTTGTTGTCGACGTCCCAACAGCCCCCGTCAAGACAGAACTGCCCCGAGGTGACAACCCGGTCGATGCGCACGCTCACAGCACGACCACCGAACGCAGCACCTCGCCGCGGTGCATGGTCGCGAACGCGTCCTCCACCTGATCCAGCTTGATGCGCTCGCTGACGAACTTCTCCAGCGGCAGCCGGCCCTGCTGGTAGAGATCGACGAGCGTTGGGAAATCCCTCTCCGGCAGGCAATCGCCATACCACGACGACTTCAGTGCTCCACCGCGCGAAAAGAAGTCGATCAGCGGCATTTCCAACGTCATGTCCGGAGTGGGCACGCCGACCAGCACGACGGTGCCGGCGAGGTCGCGCGCATAGAACGCCTGCTTCCAGGTTTCCGGACGGCCCACCGCGTCGATGACGACGTCGGCGCCGAACCCACCGGTGAGTTCCTGCACGGCCTCCACTGCGTCCGCCTGCGAGGCATCGATCGTGTGGGTAGCGCCCAATTCCGTTGCCCACTGCAGCTTTTTCGGGTCGCGGTCGATCGCGATGATTGGCGAGGCGCCCGCCAGCCGCGCTCCGGCGATCGCGGCATCGCCCACCCCGCCGCAGCCAATGACCGCGACGGAATCCCCGCGCGAGACGTTGCCGGTGTTCATGGCCGCGCCGAGACCGGCCATCACGCCACAACCGAGCAGGCCGACCACGGCGGGGTCGGCGTTCGGATCGACACGGGTGCACTGGCCCTCGTGCACAAGGGTTTTGTCGGCGAACGCGCCGATGCCCAGCGCGGCCGTCAACTCCGTTCCGTCGGCCAGCGTCATCGGCTGGCTGGCGTTGAAGGTGTCGAAGCAGTACCACGGCCTGCCGCGGCGGCACGCCCGGCAGTTGCCGCAGACCGCTCGCCAGTTGAGCACGACGAAGTCGCCGACCTCGACATGGGTGACCGCGCTTCCGGCCGCCTCGACGATGCCTGCCGCCTCATGGCCCAGCAGGAACGGGAATTCGTCGTTGATGCCGCCGTCGCGGTAGGTCAGATCCGTGTGGCATACCCCGCACGCCTGGATGCGTACGACCACATCGTTCGGGCCGGGATCCGGGATGGTGAT
>JAJKIB010000431.1 GCA_021154745.1 Mycobacterium sp. | reverse complement strand
GTTCGCCCACGTGCGGGCAAATTTCGTCGATGCGTACGCGCGGCTGGTCGCCATGAAGCTGTTCAGTCAGCGCTGCGTCGACTACTTCCGCAGCGCCAGCCTCGACGACCGGCGCTACCTGCTCTTCAACCCCATGACGAAGGCCAAGGTCACGATGGAGGGCGAAACGGTGCTTCGTGCGCTGCACGACGTGATCGCCGCCAAGGGGTACGAGAAGAACACGATGTTCCGCGAGGTCGCACAGCTCATCGGCACGCTGCCGCGACTCGAGGGCACAGTGCACGTCAACGTCGGCCTGGTGTTGAAGTTCATGCCCAACTACATGTTCAACCCGGTGGAGTATCCGGAGATCGGTACTCGCAACGACTCTGCCGACGACGTGTTCTTCTGGAATCAGGGGCCGACCCGCGGCGCGGGCAAGGTGCAGTTCGCCGACTGGACGCCGATCTACGAGAAGCACTCGAGCATCCCGAATGTCGCGCGATTCTACGAACAAGCCCAGGCGTTCAAGACGCTGCTGGCCAACGCGGCCCCGGCCGCGGAACAGCAGCAGGACCTCGGCTTCATGCTCAACGTCGGGCATCTGTTCTCACTCATCGTCTATGGGCAACTCATTCTGGAGCAGGCCGCGCTAACGGGGCTTGACTCGGATATGGCGGACATCATTGATCAGATCTTCGACTTCCAGATCCGCGACTTCAGCACGTATGCCGTTGCGCTGCATGGCAAACCGAGCTCGACGCAGGACCAGCAGGACTTGGCGCTCGGCGCGATCCGCAAGCCGGTATCGGACGCCGCGCGTTTCGATCGGGTCTGGCAGCGGGTCAAGGCCTACGACGGCGCCTACGAGATGCGGCCCTGACGGTGTTCACGGCGCACACCCGTAACTGCCGAGCGTGGCAATCGTCCCGCTTTCGAATGCCCGGTAAGACGGTCGCCCTCGACCACGACGTCGAATTCGAGGTTCAGTCGCATCGGCTTGGTCACCGACTGTCGCCAGGTAACCCGTTGTCCGTCAACGGCGATGTCGCGCAGCGGTACAGTCTCGCCCTTGCCCGTCGCGGTGCCGGTGACGCCGCCGTCGTCGGAAAATGTGTAGACGACCGCCAGCGACCCGATCGGCGTTTTGATCGCGACGTCCCAGTCTCCGATGATGCTCACACCCACACCGTGCCCCGCCGCTCGTAGCCGAACAGCGACTCGACTTCCAGCGCAACCCGCGGGCCATACCTTCGCTGGAGCAGATGGAGCGCGAGGTCGAGGCCGGAGGTCACCGCGCCGGCCGTCACCAGATCGCCGTCGTCGACCACCCGCGCATGGATGACGTTGACGCCGGTCGCTTCGAGCACGTCCATGCCGAGGTGGTGCGTGACTGCGTGTCGACCCTCGAGAAGCCCCGCCATCGCCAGTGCGAGTGATCCACCGCAGACGGTCGCCACCGTGATGTCGGGGTTGGCCATCGCCTTTCGCATCAATGGCGCCGCCTCGGTTTCGCCGAACCGGGCCAGCAGAACCGGGATGGTGTCCGTTTCATCCGGATCGCCATCGATGGGACCGCTGGCGCCCGGGACGATGACGTAGCCCGGCTTCGCCGGATCGAGTTGCGCCGTGGCGTTTAACACCAGGCCGCGGGTGCCGCTCACCACCGGCCGTGGCCCTTCGGCGGATACGAGTTCCACCTCCAACTCACCGCCGACCGCTTCGCTGCCCGCGGCGAGCACCTCGAACGGCGCGATGACGTCGAGCGGGTCAAACCCGTCGAACAACACAATCTGTGCGTGCACGACCTCATCGTCGGGCGAACGGACCGCAATGGACCAGTGGGGAATTGGTCATAACTCGCCGACATGTTGCCAACGCGTGGACCACTATGGGTGGATGACTACGGGCGCGCACGTGGTGATCGAGCGACTGATCGCCGGGGGACTCGACGTGTGTTTCGCCAACCCCGGCACATCGGAGATGCACTTCGTCGCAGGGTTGGACTCCGCGCTACAGATGCGAGCGGTGTTGTGTCTGTTCGAAGGTGTGGCCACCGGTGCCGCCGACGGCTACGCCCGCATCGCAGGCAAGCCCGCGGCCACCCTGCTGCACCTGGGACCGGGCCTTGCGAACGGTCTCGCGAATCTGCACAACGCCCGGCGGGCGCACAGCCCCGTCGTCAACATCGTCGGCGACCACGCGACCGATCACCAAAAACTCGATGCGCCATTGCAATGCGACATCGAGGCGCTTGGTCACTGGCTGCACGGCACGGTGCATCGACCAGCGTCCGCCGCTGAACTCGGCAACACGGTGGACCACGCGATTGCCACCGCGACTTACGGAGCGGGGCAAATCGCCACACTCGTCCTCCCCGCGGATCTGTCGTGGAGCGAGTCGTCCGATGGCGCGGTTCCTCAAACGACGCCACAGGAGGCGCTGACCTCGCGCGAGCAGGACATCATGGCACTCGTCGCGCAGGGATACACGAACCGTGAGATTGCCGAGAAACTCACCATCTCGATCAGAACGGTCGAAGGACATCTCTACCGGGCCGCCAAGCCCGCGGAGATACTGAAAAAGCATGGCGAGCACGTGGTCCTGTTGCTCGGCGGGCAGGCGACCACCGCCGCAGACTTGCGGGCGGCGGCCCGCATCTCGGCTGCGACCGGCGCCAGGGCGCTCGTGGAAACGTTTCCCGCCCGGCTCGCCCGGGGCAGGGGCGTGCCCCCCATCCCACGTCTCGGCTACTTCGCCGAAATGGCGCAGGAACAGCTCAGGGGCACAAGGCATTTGATCTTGGCCGGAGCGCGGTCGCCGGTGACGTTCTTCGCCTATCCCAACATGTCGAGCGATCTGGTGCCGACAGGCGCAGAGGTCCACCATCTGTGGACAGGGCAGCTGGAAGAAATCGCTGACAGCCTCGGCGCTGCGGATGTTTCCGGGCCCCCGGCGAGGGCGGCGGAGCTACCAACCGGGCCGCTGAGATCCGACAATTGGGCGTCGGTCATCGGTGCGCTCTTGCCCGAGAACGCGATCATCTCCGACGAAGCCAACACCAGCGGCCTGTTGCTGCCCGATGCGACCGCCGGGTCGCCACCGCACGATGTGCTCACGCTGACCGGCGGAGCGATCGGCCAGGGCCTGCCCGTTGCGATCGGTGCAGCCATTGCCGCACCGCAGCGACCGGTGATTGCGCTGCAGGCCGATGGAAGCGCGATATACACGATTTCGGCGCTGTGGACCATGGCCCGCGAACAACTCGATATCACCGTCGTCATCCTCAACAACCGTGCATACGCGATCCTGCAACTCGAACTAAACCGTGTCGGCGCCTCCGCTGGAGGCCCCAAGGCGCAGTCCCTGCTCGATCTGTCCAACCCCGGCATCGACTTCGTCGCCATCGCCGAAGGGTTCGGTGTCCCCGCCAAACGCGCCACCAGGGCGGACGAACTCGCTAGCCATTTCAGCGCCGCGATCGCTGAGCCCGGACCGCATCTCATCGATGCCGTGATCGGGTAGTGGCCAGATCGGCACTGGGCGCCAAGATATTGCCACGACGGCTGTTACTGTCGGATCGTGCACACCATCGCGGTTCTCGCCCTTCCCGACACGATCGTGTTCGACTTGAGCACCGCCGTCGAGACGTTCGGCCGTGTGGTGCTGGCGTCCGGCGAGCCGGGATATCGGGTGCTGGTGTGCGGTACTGAACCGGTCGTCGATGCGGGGCCATTGCGCATCGCCACCGACTACGGCATCGAGGCGGCGACCCAGGCGGACACGATCGTCGTTCCTGGCCGCAATGACGTCACCATCACGACCTCCGACGGGGTGCTGCGGGGCCTGAAGTCCGCGTTCGCGGCAGGCACCCGCATCGCGTCGATCTGCTCGGGCGCTTTCACCCTCGCCGAGGCTGGGCTGCTCGACGGAAAACGCGCGACCACCCACTGGCTCGCGGCCGACCTGTTTCGCGCAACCTTCCCCGCAGTGGATCTCGACCCCGATGTTCTCTACGTCGACGAGGGACAAGTGCTGACGTCTGCGGGCGCGTCGGCTGGCATCGATTTGTGTCTGCACATGGTCGCCGGTGACTACGGCGCCGCCGTCGCTGCCGATGCCGCCCGGCTCGCCGTCGCACCCTTGCACCGCAGCGGGGGGCAGGCGCAGTTCATTCTGCGAAACACCGCCCCCGCCAAGCGCATTGCCGAACGCACCGAACTCGATGATGTGCTCGCGTGGATCGAACACGAAGCACATCGCGACCTGACCCTGCGAGATATCGCCGGACGGGCCGTCATGAGCATCCGCACGCTGAACCGCCGATTCCAGGCCGAGACGGGCCAGACGCCGATGCAGTGGCTCACCGGAGTGCGCGTCCGACACGCTCAGCAGCTGCTGGAGAGCACTGCGCACGGTGTCGAAAAGATCGGCCGTGACGTCGGATTCAGCTCACCTGCCAACTTCCGTGAACAGTTCCGTCGGCTTACCGGCGTCGCGCCGCAGAGCTACCGCAACACCTTTCGCGACCGGATGGCCGGCTGATTAGTGCGCCTTGGGTCGCTTCCACAGCACCAGCTGCGCCAGCGGAATCTGCATCTCCTCCGGCTCGGCCGCCATCCGCGCGGCAAGACCGGCCTCCAACCGATTGACGAACTCGGCGGCTCGCGGATCGGCGCGGCCACCGTCGAGTGCGGCCGCCATCGTCGGGAATACCGAGGCCCTGGCGAATGCCGCCCACTGCGCGGCGAAAGCCTTTGCGTCGTGGTCGACTTGGTACTGCGTCCAGAACCGGTCCTCGGCATCGAACACCTCGAGGTGCTCGATCTCCAGCTGCTCGAATCGACCCTTCGGCGCAAACGGCAAGAGAAAATCGGAGGCGCGACGGGAGACGGTCGGGATGCACATGCGGCGCATCTCGTCAGCGGTGACCAGGCCCTGCGCCATCAGGTCCTCGAGCTCGGCCAGCATGCCCTTGAACAGCGGGCGGTAGCCGTATTCGCCGTCATCGCCGATCGCCATCGTCAACACCACAAGACGACCGCCCGGGCACAGTTCGCGGCCCCGGAATGCGACGAACTCATGCCAGTCGTGCGCGGCCTGCTTGGCGTAGGCCGCCTTCACGTTCTCCTCGCCGCTGTACGCCACCTGCAGGTGATCGGGAACCGGTGTCGGAACCCGGCCGAGCCACTGAATTGCCCACGATGTCCAGCCGAGGTTCACGCTGTTGGACGGCAGGATCTGGGTGTAGAAGGACCGACCGACCGCCGACGCGAAGGTCGCCGCGTCTTTCTTGAGGTAGGAATCGGGGTCCTCTTCCAGCGTCTGGAACAAAACGGTGAAGTCGTTGTCGGCCACATCGGTGTGTGCCACCAGGACGGAGTGCTCGGGCCGGGTGCGTTTGCGCACCACCGCGATCGCGGCGCTGATCGGCAGGAGGGAGTTGTGTCCCGTGGATGCTCCGTAATCGGCGATGACGATCGGCTGCGGGGGCTTCGGGAGTGGGACGGCTCTGGCAGCCTCTTCGAAATGCGCTATCGCTCCCAGCAATCCGGCCGCCTGCAGCCGCGAGCTGGCGGTATACGATCCGCTCTCCAACGGCTCGGGGCGCACGACGATGCTGGATTCGGGCACAGTACGACGGTAGCTCTCGGACGGGGCGGGCGTCGACGAAGGCGCGGGTTAAGTCACCTGGCTGATTGGCACCGCAGCACAAACCGAGGCGTGACAGACTTCGCCCATGGGCAGCCGGTCCGGACCGCGCATCGCGATCCTGTCCTCAATCCTCACGTTGGTGATCGGCGGCGTCGGCCTCGTCGCGACGCTGATCCTGAACGCATTCGTACTCGACGATTACGACGCGTACGGGGAGGTGCCGGTCCCAGGCTCGACCAGCCTTCACATGCCCGCGGGTGAGGTGACCGTCAGCTTCCACACCATGGTCACAGGCAGCCCGTCAAGTGGATTTCCGATTCCGGATCTGAACTTTTCGATCACTCCGCCTGCAGGTGTTCCCAAACCTCAGGTGAGCGAAAGCGTCGGCGGCACAACCACGGTGAACAGTGACACGCACGTGCAGGTGTGGGTGGCGCAGATTCCCGCAGAGGGCACCTACGACATCGTCACCGACGGAAATGTCAACGGCTACATCAATCCCCGACTCGCGTTCGGCCACGGCAGTTCCTATGGCTGGCTCACATGGGTGTTCGGCGGGCTGCTTGCCTTTGGCGTGGTCGAGCTCGTCGCCGCGTTGATGTGGTCGGCCCGCTTCGCCAAGGCGGCGAGGCCACTCGCACCGGAGGAGATGGTGGGCTTCAACGAGCCGACGTGGAGCAGCAGCACCGCCTCAGCATCGAGCTACACGCCGAGCGATCAGGGCGTGCGCCTCGAACAGCTCAGGCAGCTTGCCGCGCTGCGGGATTCCGGCGCGTTGACCGAAGAGGAGTTCGAGGCCGAGAAGCGCCGCATCCTCGACAGCTAACTGCGCCGAGCGTGCGTGTTTGCACGTCGACACGCCGCAGTTTGCGTACACGCTGCGCACGCTGACAGGGCAACGACCGTGCGCAAAATGCCACCAAACTCCGGCGTGTCGTGGTGCAAACACGCACGGTCGCGGTAGTTCGTACGTCAGTGGCCGCGGGCCACCCATTCGTCGTAGTGCACGATTTCGTCGCCGACGGTGGTCGAGTCGCCGTGGCCGGTGTACACGACGGTGTCGCCCGGCAGTTTGCCGAGCCGGCCGGAGATCGACTCGAGGATCGTCGGGAAGTCGGAATACGAGCGGCCCGTGGCGCCGGGCCCACCCTGGAACAGCGTGTCGCCGCTGAACACGGCGTTGAGCTCGGGCGCATGCCAGCACACTGACCCCGGAGAATGCCCCGGGGTATGTATTGCCCGCAGTTCGTGGCCCGCAACGCGGAGCGTGTCGCCGTCAGTTACTGTACGAAAATCCTTGTCCGGATGCGTCATTCGCCACAGCACGTCGTCGGCGGGGTGCAGCAGCACAGGGGCGGCCAGCGCCTCGCCGAGTTCGGGAGCGACCGTCACGTGGTCGTTGTGGCCGTGCGTGCACACCACTGCCACCACATGGCGACCGCCGACGGCCATCACGATGGGGCCCGCGTCGTGCGCGGCGTCGAACACCACGACCTCAGAGTCATCGCCCACGACCCAGATGTTGTTGTCGACTTCCCAACTGCCGCCGTCGAGTTCGAACGTGCCGTGGGTGACGACGCGTCCGATCGGGCCGCCGTTCACTTCAGTACCACCACCGAGCGCAGCACCTCGCCCGCATGGATCTTGTGGAAGGCGTCTTCGATGTCGTCGAGCCCGATGCGCTCGGACACGAACTTCTCCAGCGGCAGCCGGCCCTGCAGGTACAGTCTGATCAGAGTGGGAAAGTCCCGCTCGGGCAGGCAGTCGCCGTACCACGATGACTTCAGTGAGCCGCCGCGGGAGAAGAAGTCGATCAACGGCATCTCGAGCGTCATGTCCGGCGTTGGAACACCAACCAGCACAACGGTTCCCGCGAGGTCGCGGGCGTAGAACGCCTGCTTCCAGGTCTCCGGCCGGCCGACGGCGTCGATCACCACGTCGGCGCCGTTGCCGTCGGTGAGGTCCTGGATGGTCTCGACCGGATCGAACTCGCGCGCGTTGATCGTGTGCGTTGCGCCGAAAGCCCGTGCCCACTCGAGCTTCTTGTTGTCGGTGTCGACGGCGATGATCCGCTTGGCTCCGACCAGTCGCGCGCCCGCAATCGCGGCGTCACCCACTCCGCCGCAACCGATCACCGCGACCGTGTCGTCGCGGGTCACGGCGCCGGTGTTGACGGCCGCACCAAGTCCGGCCATCACACCGCAGCCCAACAGCCCGGCCACGGCGGGATCGGCCTCAGGGTCGACCTTGGTGCACTGCAGCTCGTGCACGAGTGTCTTGTCGGAGAATGCGCCGATGCCCAGCGCCGGAGTCAACTCGGTGCCGTCGGTCAGCGTCATCGGTTGGGAGGCATTGAAAGTGTTGAAGCAGTACCAGGGCCGACCTCGCTTGCATGCCCGGCATTCACCGCACACCGCGCGCCAGTTCAGGATCACGAAGTCGCCGGGCTCGACGTGTGTCACGCCCTCGCCAACGGACTCGACGGTGCCCGCCGCCTCGTGCCCGAGCAGAAACGGGTACTCGTCGTTGATGCCGCCCTCGCGATACGTCAGGTCGGTGTGGCACACACCGCAGGCGATGATGTCGACGACGACCTCGCCGGGCCCGGGGTCGGGGATGACGACATCCACCACCTCCACCGGATCGCCCTTCTTCCGTGAGATCACGCCTCGCACCGTCTGAGTCATGCTTACAACGTAATGCCTGCGATGGCAGGCTAGAGAGGTGATCCCGGCGCTCTACATATCCCACGGCGCACCGCCGCTCGTCGACGACGCGCTGTGGGTCTCGCAGCTGGCGGCATGGGCCCGCGAGCTGCCGACACCAACCGCCATCCTCGTCATCTCGGCGCACTGGGAGGCCGCGCCGCTGACCATCGGATCGACCACCACCGAGACCCCGTTGACCTACGACTTCTGGGGATTCCCGCAGCGCTACTACGAGGTCACCTACGACGCGCCGGGCGCCCCCGATCTCGCCGCTCGCATCGAGGCGTTGATGCCGTACAACGAGCCTGTCGTCCACGACCCGGACCGCAGGCTCGACCACGGCGCCTACGTACCGCTGACCGTCATGTACCCCGACGCCTCCATCCCGGTATTGCAGATCTCGATGCCCACCCTGGACCCCGAGCATCTACTTGTGCTCGGCAGGCGGCTGCGTCCGCTGCGCGACGACGGCGTGCTGATCATCGGATCCGGTTTCACCACCCACGGCCTGCCGTTTCTCGATGACCCGTCGCCAAACGCGACCCCTCCGGGCTGGTCCACCGACTTCGACGCCTGGGCTCAGGAGCGCTTCGGCGCCGGTGACGTCGACGCGCTCATCGACTTCCGGCACCAAGCGCCAGGCATGCCATACGCGCACCCGACCATCGAGCATTTCTCCCCGCTGTTCGTCGCGCTCGGGGCGTCGGGCGATACGGGTCAATCGCCGCGGCAGGTCATCGACGGATACTGGATGGGCCTGGCGAAACGGTCGATTGAACTGACGTGACCGGAATACCGTTGAGGCTGGCATGACGACACTGAACGAGAACCCGGGAGCCGCTCCGGATACCACCGAGGAGTTCGCCGAACGGATGGTCGGCGCGCTCGACAGTGCCAGCCTGGCCATCCTGCTGTCCGTCGGGCACCAGACCAAATTGTTCGACACGCTGGCCGACCTGCCGCCGGCCTCCAGCGCCCAGATCGCCGAGGCTGCCGGCCTCAACGAACGGTATGTGCGCGAGTGGCTGGGCGGCGTGGTCGCCGGCCGGATCGTCGACTACGACCCAGCGGCGCACACATATTCGCTTCCGCGGCACCGCGCCGCGGTGCTGACCCGTGCGGCCGGGCCGGACAACCTGTCCCGCGTCGCTCAGTTCATCCCGCTGATCGCCGAAGTGGAGCAGAAGGTCATCGGCTGCTTTAAAACGGGTGGCGGATTGTCCTACAGCGAGTACCCGCGCTTCCACACGTTGATGGCCGAGGAAAGCGGCGAGGTGTTCGACGCCGCGCTCGTCGACGTCATCCTTCCGATGGCAGAGGGGCTGCCCGAACAGCTGCGGGCCGGCGTTGAGGTCGCCGACATCGGATGCGGCAGCGGGCATGCGATCAACCTGATGGCGCAAGCCTTTCGGGCCAGCCAGTTCACCGGAATCGACTTCTCCGATGAGGGTCTGGCTGCCGGCCGCGCCGAGGCGGAGCGGCTGGGATTGACCAACGCGTCGTTCGAACCACACGATGTGGGGCGGCTCGACATCACCGACGCCTACGATGTGATCACGGCGTTCGACGCGATCCATGACCAAGCCCATCCCGCACAGGTGCTCGCGAACATCTACCGCGCGCTTCGACCCGGCGGGGTCTTCCTCATGGTGGACATCAAGGCGTCCAGCCGCGTCGAGGACAACGTCGGCGTCCCGTTCGCCGCCTACCTCTACACCGTGTCGACGATGCACTGCATGAGTGTGTCGCTAGGACTGGACGGCGACGGGTTGGGCACCGTTTGGGGACGTCAGCTAGCCACGTCGATGCTGGCCGACGCCGGCTTCGGCGACGTTCAGGTGCGAGAGATCGAATCGGACCCGCTCAACCTCTACTACGTCGCGCGCAAGTAGGGACATCCACAGAAATACCGATACTCCGCAGCCGGAAATCCACTGTTCTCCCGATGTGGCGGCAGCTCCCGGGTTCATACGCTCCCAAGCATGAACGAGAACCCAAATGTCACGACGGTCAACCGGATGACCCAAGCCATCTTCGACGGCGACAGAGAGACCCTGAGCTCGATATTCGCCGACGAGTTCACATTCCACCTGCGGGCCCCAATCGCCACGGCGGGCGACCACGCCGGCGTCGACGGTCTACTCGGCGCCATCGGCGCCATCTTCGAAGCCACCAACGGGGATGTGAAGCTCGAGCAGCAGTTCTGCATCGGCACCGATGGATGGGCCGCCGAGTGGGAGCACGCTGTGTTCGGGCGCCGCGGCAAGACGTTGGAATCCGACAACGCGTTCATCTACCGGTTCACGGCCGAGAAGATCGCGGAGATGTGGATGTTTGTGGGGGCCGACCCCGGCCAAGCCGCGGCGTTCTTCGCCTGACGCGGCGGTGTTGCGCGAGTTCGCGCACCTCGCCCTGCGGAATCGACCACACTGGAAGCGTGGTCGCGTGGGACGACGAATTCCGCCGACTCGCCGCCCGCGAGGCGGAAAAGGCGCTTGACGTCGACGAAATCGACCGGCTGGCCACGGCCGCGTACATGACGGGTCGCGACCGGGAGAGCTTTGACGCCTGGGCCAGGGGCCATCACCTCTGCCTCGACGAGGGCGACCCCGTCCGGGCCATCCGGTTCGGGATCCGATTGGCCCAAGCGCTCGGGTTCACCGGCGATATCGCGCGCAGCAGCGGATGGGTGAAGCGCTCGCAGCGACTGGTTGACGACACCGGCATCGACTGTGTCGAACGGGGATTCGTCGAGCACGTCGCGGGAACGTGCCGCATCTTCGAAGACGGCGACATCGTCGCGGCGCACGCGGCCTTCGGGCGGGCCACAGAAATCGGGGAGAAGTTCCGCGACCCCGAACTGCTCGCATTCGCGCGCATCGGCGAGGGCCGGTGTCTCATCTACCTCGGCGAAGTTGCGGAGGGGCTCGCGCTGCTCGATGACGCGATGGTGTCGGTGGAGGCCCGCGAGATCCCGGCCATGGCCGTCGGAGATGCGTACTGCACCGTGATCGATGCCTGCCACGAATTGTTCGACGTTCGCCGCTGCGAGCAATGGACCGACTCGTTCACCCGCTGGTGCGATGCGCAACAGGGTCTTGTCCTTTACCGCGGGCACTGCCTGCTGCACCGCGCCGAACTGCTGATGCTCCACGGCGCCTGGTCCGACGGTGTCGAGGTTGCTCGGGCGGCGTGCGCGGGGCTTCGCGAACCGATGAATACGCTGACGCTGGGCGGCGCGCACTACATCGAAGCCGAATTGCACCGGTTGCGAGGCGAATTCGCGATGGCCGAGCGGAACTACGAGCTTGCCAACTCACACGGGTGCCAACCACAGCCGGGGATGGCTCTGATGAGACTCGCGCAGGGCCGCGTCGATGTCGCGGCCGCGCAGTTGCGGCGACGGCTTGCCGAATCAAACCAGCCCATCGACCGCGCCCGTATTTTGATCGCGGCGCCCGAGATCCTGATCGCCGCCGACGATATCGAAGGTGCTCGAGCGGCTGCCGTCGAGTTGTCTTCTATCGCAGACAAACTCGGCTCGTCACTGCTGCATGCTCACGCCGCCCTCGGCACGGGCTCCGTCCTGCTCGCTGCCGGCGATGCCTGCGGTGCGTTGGCCGCGCTACGACGCGCCGTCGCCGAGTGGGTTGAGTTGCGCTCTCCGTACGAAGAGGCGCGCACCCGATTGCTGATCGCCGAAGCCTGCCGAGCCGTCGACGATCTCGACAGCGCCGAAATGGAACGACGTGCTGCAAGTTCGACGCTTGAGACACTTCGCCGACTCGCGTCGCAGCAGCACGGCGGCGAAGAAGCTCTCACCACACGCGAGACCGAAGTATTGGCGCTGGTCGCGCAGGGCAAGACCAACAGGGCCATCGCAACCGAGCTGTCCATCAGCGAGAAGACGGTCGCCAGCCATCTGAACCACATCTTCACCAAGCTCGGACTGCCGTCCCGCTCGGCGGCCACGGCATACGCGTATCAACACGACTTGATGGCATAGGCTCGCGTCGATGCCCGCCCTCGACGCGATCGCCGACTGGCCGGTCGAATCTGCCGCCGCGGCCGTGGTCGGGCCGTCGGGTGTGGTCGCTGAATACGGCGAAACGACGCGGCGCTTCGCGCTGGCGTCGGTGACCAAACCGCTCGTCGCCCGCGCCGCGCAGATCGCGATCGAAGAGGGCGTGGTCGAGCTGGACACCGAGGCCGGACCGGCGGGGTCCACAGTTCGGCACCTGCTCGCCCACGCCGCGGGGTACTCGATGCACTCGCCGGAGCTGATGGCCAAGCCGGGCCAGCGACGCGTGTACTCCAATTACGGATTTCAGGTGCTCGCCGAGACGATCGAGCAGGCCTCGGGCATCGAATTCGGCCACTACCTGTCCGAGGCGGTGTTCGAGCCACTGGCGATGACCGATTCGTCGCTCGAGGGCGGCGCGGCAGCATCGGGCTTCGGGGTGACGTCGACGGTGGCGGACCTGACCGCCTTCGCCGGCGACCTGCTGCGGCCCAAAACGGTGTCGCCGCAGATGCACGCCCAGGCCACTGACGTGCAATTTCCGGGTCTGACCGGGGTACTGCCGGGCTTCGGGGTGCAGCGGCCCAATGACTGGGGGCTCGGCTTTGAAATCAAAGACGCCAAGTCGCCGCACTGGACCGGATCGGCCAACTCGGGCCGCACATACGGCCATTTCGGCCAGTCAGGGACGTTTTTGTGGGTCGATCCGGAGGCGGATCTGGCGCTCGTGGCGCTGACTGACCGCAAATTCGGGGAGTGGGCGTACCCGTGCTGGCCAGCGCTGTCTGACGAAGTCCTGAGAGAATTCCGGGCACACTAGCGCAACAGATGCCTCACAGGGCACAATAGACACGCAAGACACACATCCATCTGCAAGTAGTTCGGCTCCTACCAGGTCGTTGGGGAAGACGTCCCTCGTGGAGCCGAAGGAGCAGTAGATGCGTGCAGCGAACCAATTCGCCGACGCGGCGACGGGTGTGGTGTATGTCCATGCCTCACCCGCGGCGGTATGCCCGCACGTCGAGTGGGCGTTGTCGTCGACCCTTCAGGCGAGGGCAAACCTCAAGTGGACCCCGCAGCCCGCCATGCCAGGACAGCTGCGGGCGATCACCAACTGGGTCGGGCCGGTCGGCACCGGCGCGCAGTTGGCGAACGCGCTGCGCTCATGGTCCGTGCTGCGCTTCGAGGTCACCGAGGATCCCAGCGCCGGCGTCGATGGGCACCGCTGGTGCCATACCCCGCAGCTGGGACTGTGGAGCGGCGCGATGAGCGCCAATGGCGACGTGATGGTCGGCGAGATGCGGCTGCGATCGTTGATGGCGTCGGGCGCCGATATGCTCGCGGCCGAACTGGACTCCGTGCTGGGTACCGCGTGGGACGAGGCACTCGAGCCCTACCGCGACGGCGGCGACAGCGGCGAGGTCAGCTGGCTGAACCGGGGAGTGGGATAAGAATCTTCAGCGCGCCCGGCACTACCGACACCTCGACCGGCAGCGGGCACACGTACTCGCCGTCGGCGTAGGCGTTGATGCCGGGGGAGTCGACACTGACCGCTCTCGTGCGGGCCGTGGTGACCCTATCCAATCCGACGTGTGTGCCCTTGAAAACGGTGGGAAACAAGCGAATCAGCCGGGTCCGCGACGTCGCGTACACCAGGGTGATGTCGAGTTGGCCGTCGGTATGGTCGGCCTCTGGACAGATCAGCATGCCGCCGCCGTAGCTCTTGGTATTGCCGAATGCGGCCAGGGTCAGGTCGGCGACGATCGTCTCGCCTTCGTCGAACGCCAGCCGGAACGGCAGCGGCCGTAGTTGTGAGATTTCGGCGACCATTGCCAGGTTGTAGCGCATCCGGCCGTGCGGCCATCGCATGCGGTTGGTGCGGTCGCTGACCAGGGAGTCGAAACCCGCGGCCATCACCGTGCCGAACCACTTCTGCGTTCCGGCGTGGTTGTCGATGCGGCCGAGGTCGACGGTCTCCGTCCAGCCGTCGGCGACGACATCGGCTGCGGCCTCGGGATCGTTTCTGGGAAGCGAGTATTCACGCGCGTGGTCGTTGCCGGTGCCTGCCGCGATGATGCCCAGCGGGATGTCGCCGAGCGCCAATGACTGCAATGCCAGCGAGATGACACCGTCACCGCCGCACACCACAACGGCGTCCGTGCCGCGCTCGAGCGCGTCGTCGAGAAGCCGCCGCGCATGGTCCGCGTCGGTGCCGACGATTTCGCACGCGTCGACGCCGCGCTGCTGAAACCGTGCGATCGCCCGCTCGGCCGCGTGCGTCGCGTTGCCGTGGCCCGACATCGGGTTCGTCAGGACCGTGACGCGCCCGACCTCGCGTTGGGTCACGGAATCAGCTTGCCGGGGTTGAGGATTCCGGCCGGATCGAGGGTGGCCTTGACGGCCCGCAGCACCGCGACACCGACGTCGCCGACCTCGTCGCGCATCCACGGCCGGTGATCGGCGCCGACCGCATGGTGGTGTGTGATGGTCGCACCGGTGCGCATCATCGCGTCCGACGCGGCGGTCTTCGCCTTGCGCCACTGCTCGATCGGATTGCCGCGCTGGCCCGCGACAACGGTGAAGTACAGCGACGCTCCGGTCGGATACACATGCGAAATGTGGCACAGCACAAGCGCGGGCGTGCCGGATTCGGCGAGCGAGGTCGTCAGCGCCTCGGTCACGGCGGCCTTGAGTGTGGACACATTGGACCAGTTGGTCGCGGTCTCGAGCGTTTCACACAGTGCTCCCGCCGACAGCAATGAGTCACGAAGATACGGGGCACCGAACCGGCCCTGCTCCCATGCTCGGGCGGGCGCCTCACCCAGCGACGTGCCGCCTCTCGCCTCCAGCAGCGCCCGGGTTTCGGCGTGCCGGCTGGCAACGTGGGCCTCGGTGCCTTCGAACACCGTGATGGCCAAGCAGCCGCCGGTGACGCGGTCCTCAGCGATGCTTTCGGTGGTCGCGAGGTTGACGCCGGTCTCGGCTTCGTCGGAGAGCCGCAGCACGGTGGGCCCGGTGCCGGTCTGCACGACGGCACGCAAGGCGTCGGCGCCGGTTGCGAAGTCCGGGAACGACCACGCCTCATACCGGGTGGCCTCCGGCACCGGGTGCACCCGAACCCGCACGCGGGTGATGATCCCGAACACGCCCTCCGAGCCGATCATCAGTTGTCGAAGGTCCGGGCCGGCGGCCGACTCCGGCGCACGGCCGAGGTCCAGCACGCCGGCAGGCGTCACCGTCCGCAGGCCGCGGACCATGTCGTTGAAGCGGCCGTAACCCGCGGAGTCCTGACCCGACGACCGCGTCGCGGCGAACCCGCCGATGGTCGCGAACTCAAAGCTCTGCGGGAAGTGACCGAGGGCGAAGCCGCGCTCGCCGAGCAGCCGTTCGGCGTCCGGCCCGGTCAGTCCCGCACCCAACTCGGCTTCACCGGACACCTCGTCCAGCGAGTGCAGCTGGTTCAGCCGCCTCAGGTCCAGCGACACCACGGCCTTGAACTCGCCGCGGATCGGATCCAGGCCGCCGACCACGCTGGTGCCCCCGCCGAACGGGACAATCGCGATGCTGTGGTCCGCGCAGTATCGGATGATTTCGGCGACATCTTCTTCGTCGCCGGGTAGTAGCACCGCATCGGGCGCATCCTGCACGCCGGAATCCTTGCGCCGCAACAGGTCCATTGTGGACTTACCGCCTGCGCGCAGAAGTCGGGCACGGTCGTTGATGCCACAGTATTCGGTGCCGACGATGGCTGCCAACGCGTCGAGATCGGCGAGCGACAGTGTCGACGGCCGCAACCTGACCTGCTCGGGCTCGAGTTCGGCCGTGGTCGTGTCCTCGACGCCAAGTGCCTGCTTGAGCAACGAGCGAATGCCGTCAGACAGTGGTTTCGCCTCCGCGGGGTCGCCCCATGCGTTCCAATTCATCGGGGGTAGGAGTGCGGTCTGTTGGTCATCAGGACGCATCATGCGTTACAGTATTACACATGCTGTCAATCAGTAACGATCCTTCGCCGACGATGGGCGACCGAATCATGGAGGCGGCCGCCTACTGCGTCCTCGCCTACGGCGTGGACCGGGTGACGCTGGCCGAGATCGCGCGGCGCGCCCGGGTCAGCCGGCCGACGGTGTACCGCCGCTGGCCGGATACCCGCTCGGTTCTGGCGGCGCTGCTGACCACGCTGACCACGAGCGTGCTCGACGAGGTGCCGGGCCGCGGGGTGGGCCGCGAACCGCTCGTCGAGCGCATCGTCGCGGTCGCCGAACATCTGCGCCGCGACGAGGTGGTGATGTCGGTGCTGCGCAAGGCCCCCGGCCTGGCGATGGTGTACATCGCCGAGCGGCTGGGCACCAGCCAGCAGATCCTGATCGATGCGATCGCCGCCGACCTGAAGCTCGCTCAGGAAGAGGGCAGCGTGCGGGCGGGTGACCCGCGTCAACTCGCCGCGATGTGCCTGCTGATCACCCAGTCGACGATTCAGTCCGGTCAAATCGTCGCGCCCATCCTGGATGCCGAGGCTCTCGCCGTCGAACTGGCCCATTCACTGAACGGATACCTCAAACGATGACCGGCTCGACAGCACTCAATGAGTCCCGGCGCGCGAGCGAGCTGGCGGCCCTGGCCGACGGCGAGCCGCTTGACGTGATCGTGATCGGCGGCGGCATCACCGGTACCGGCATCGCCCTCGACGCCGCGACCCGCGGCCTGCGCGTCGCATTGGTGGAGAAGCACGACCTCGCGTTCGGCACCAGCCGGTGGAGCTCCAAGCTGGTCCACGGTGGGCTGCGCTACCTGGCGACGGGAAATGTCGGCATCGCGCGGCGCAGCGCCGTCGAACGCGGAATCCTGATGAGCCGCAACGCCCCTCACCTCGTCAACGCGATGCCGCAGCTGGTTCCGTTGCTGCCAGAAATGAACGCGGCGTCGCGGGCGTTGGTGCGGTTCGGGTTCGCCGCAGGCGACGGGTTGCGCAGGCTGGCCGGCACGCCGTCATCGACGCTGCCCCGTTCTCGCTGTATCAGCGCCGAGCGCACGATCGAGATGGCGCCCACCGTGCGTCGCTATGGGTTGAGCGGCGGCCTGCTCGCCTACGACGGTCAGCTGATCGACGACGCGCGGCTCGTCACCGCGGTGGCGCGCACGGCAGCGCAGCATGGCGCGCGGATCCTGACCCGCGTCGGCGCATCGAATGCGACCGGCACCTCGGTGACACTGACCGATCAGCGCACCAGCGAGTCGTTCGACGTCTCCGCGCGCGCCGTCATCAATGCCACAGGCGTGTGGGCGGGGGAGGTCGACACCTCGATACGGCTGCGACCAAGTCGCGGAACGCATCTGGTTTTCGATGCGAAGGAGTTTGGCAATCCCGTTGCGGCGCTGACCATTCCGATTCCCGGCGAGATCAATCGGTTCGTCTTCGCGATGCCCGAACAGCTGGGACGCGTCTATCTCGGTCTGACCGACGAGGCTGCCCCAGGACCGATTCCCGATGTGCCGCAACCGACGTCGGAGGAGATGTCGTTCCTGCTGGATACCGTCAACACCGCACTGGATATCGCGCTGGGTCCCGACGACATCATCGGCGCGTATGCCGGACTGCGGCCGTTGATCGACACCGGAGAAGGCCGGACGGCCGACGTGTCGCGCGAGCACGCCGTCGTCGAGTCGCCATCGGGTGTGATCAGTGTGATCGGCGGCAAGCTGACCGAATACCGGTTCATGGCCGAGGATGTGCTCGACCGCGCGGTCACGCTGCGGGGTCTGCCTGCACGCCCGTGCCGCACCCGCAATCTGCCGCTGGTCGGAGCGCCGTCGAACCCGGTTGCGACGTTGCGGTCACCGGCCGAGCTGCCGGGGTCGCTGGTCGCCCGCTACGGCGCCGAGGCGCCGAATGTGATCGCT
>JAJKIB010000430.1 GCA_021154745.1 Mycobacterium sp. | reverse complement strand
GGGCACAGCACCGTGGCGCCTAGAAGCGGTGATACCGAGCGCAGTTCGGCGTTCAGCGTCTCGGTCAGCCCGACCACCGCATGCATCGTCGCGTTATAGGGGGCGAGGTTGGGCAGGGGCATCAACCCGCCTGCCGAGGCGGTGTTCAGGAAATGGCCGGAGCCCTGCGCGATGAACAGCGGCGTGAACGCGCGCACACCGTTGACCACGCCCATCAGCTTGACGTCGATCAGCCACCGCCACGTCCTTGGACGCTGTTCCCACGTCGGCGCCTGTTCGCACACCACCCCGGCGTTGTTGCAGACCAGATCGACGCGGCCGAACCGTTCGACGGTTTCATCGGCGAGCGCGTCCAGGTCGGCGTCGACGCTGACGTCGGCCCGCACCCCGGCCGCATCCCCTGGGTGACCGGCCAGCGCGTCGACGGCGACCGGGATCGCATCCTCGCGGATGTCTGCGATCATCACGTTCACACCGCGCCGCACCAGCGCCTCGGCGATGGCGAAGCCGATGCCGCTGGTGCCGCCGGTCACCACGGCGACCTGTCCCGTCTCGATCCTCATGCCGGTCTCGCCTTTCGCCGCTGTTACACGTCGGTCATGTGCCGCTGATCATTACGACACCTGCCCTCACTACACCATGCATATGCCTGAAGCCATACCGCGCAAGTCCCGGTGGTACTCGTCGCTGTTCATCCAGCTCCTGGTCGCGATCGTGGCGGGCATCGCCGTCGGCTGGCTCTGGCCGGCGTTCGCCGCCGACCTCAAGCCGCTGGCCGACGGCTTCATCAAACTCATCAAGATGTTGATCGCGCCGATCATCTTCTGCACCGTCGTGATCGGCATCGCGCACGTCGGCGACCTCAAATCGGTGGGCCGCATAGGGATCAAGGCCCTGATCTACTTCGAGGTCGTCACGACGTTCGCGCTCCTGTTCGGGTTGGTCATCGGAAACCTCGTCAAGCCGGGTGCCGGTTTCAACATCGACCCGCAGACGCTGGCGACCGGTGCAGAGGCGGTGGCCAAAAAGACCGGCGACGGCGACCTGCCCCACGCCGTCCAGTTCATCCTGAACATCATCCCGACGTCGGCGATCTCCGCGTTCGCCGAGAACCAGCTGCTGCAGGTGCTGTTCTTCGCGGTGCTGTTCGGGCTGGCGCTGGCAAAATTCGGCGAGCACGGGCCTCCGGTGGTTTTCGAGATGATCGAGCACCTCAGCAACATCTTCTTCACGATCATCGGCTGGATCATGCGGCTGGCGCCGTTGGCGGCATTCGGCGCGATGGCCTACATCATTGGCCAGTACGGCATCTCGTCGCTGGGCAGCTACGCGAAACTCATCGCCGCCTGTTACCTGGGTGCGGCGATGTTCATCCTGATCCTTGCGGCGATCGCGTGGCTCCTCGCCGGCGTGAACCTGTGGCGCTTCGTGTTGTACATCAAAGACGAGCTGTTCCTCGCGCTGGGCACGGCGTCGACCGAGGTGGTGCTGCCGCGCATCATGGATAAGCTGATCAACGCTGGATGTTCGCGCACTACAACGGGTTTGGTGGTGCCGACCGGCTATTCCTTTAACCTCGACGGCGCCACGCTGTACCTTTCGATCTGCGTCTTGTTCCTGGCACAGGCGCTCGGCGTTGAGCTGAGCCTCGGCGAGCAGGTCACCGCGGTGCTGGTGCTGATGCTGACGTCGAAGGGCATGGCCGGCGTTCCCGGCTCGTCGTTCCTGGCGCTGTCCGCCACAGTGGCCGCGATCGGGCACGGTGCGATCCCGGTAGCGGCGGTGGCGTTGCTGCTCGGTGCGGACCGGATCATGGATTCGATGCGGGTGTCGGTGAACCTGATGGGCAACTGTGTCGCGACACTGGTGGTGGCGCGCTGGGAAGGCCAGCTCGATGCCGATCGGATGCGAAAGGTGTTTCGCCGCCAGACCATTGAGCCGATCGACGAGGAACAGCCAGCCTTGGAGAGGAAGGAAGCCGTCGGCGTCCTCGACGGCTAGGGCGCGCCAGCCGGCACGTCGGTGTACTGCGGTACGAATCCCTGCGCAGAGAACGTGAAGCCCTTGCCGCTCGCCTCGCTCTGACAGGACACGCCGGACTCCTGCACGTTGCAGCGAAATCCGGCCGCCGCCAGGATCCTGTTGAACTGCAACGCTTTGGCCGGGCCGGGCACCAGCCAGAATTCCGGCTGTTCCAGCGTGACGAACTGCGGATCGCCGTCGCGGTCGACGACGATCGCGTTGCCGTCCGGTTCACCATCGATACCGAGGCCGGATTGCCAGCTGCTCGACGCCTGGCAGCCCGCCTTGGTGTGCGTCAGAATCGCGCACCGCCACTTGCCGCTGGGCGTCGTGAAGTAATAGCCCGTGGTGTCGCTGACGTGAGCGACGTAGTCGAAGGCGTTGACGAGGTGCGCATTGCTTGGCGGCGTCGACGGCGCGGCGGTCGGGGCGCCGGTGGCCGTTTGGGCCGGCGGCTCCGAGGTGTTGATCACCGTTGCACCCGCACAGCCCGCAATGGCAAGCATCGAGGCGGTCAGCGCGACCAGATTGCGGGGGATCAAGCGGCACCCAACGGCGCGCGGGACCGGATGAGCGCCTTGATGTCGTCGAGTCCCTCCCAGATATTGACGTTCATTCCGGCCAGCACGCGGTCATCGCCGTCGAGCCAGAACGCCGTGAACTCGCGGGCGTCGACGTCGCCACGGAACACCACTTTGTCGTAGTGGGGCGCGTGGCCCACGTACTCCATGCCGAGGTCGTACTGGTCGGTGAAGAAGTAGGGGAGTTCGTCGTATTCGGCCTGCTTGCCGAGCATCCCGGCCGCTGCGACCGCGGGCTGCTTGAGCGCGTTGGCCCAATGTTCGGTGCGGATGCGCGTGGCGAACAGCGGATGTTCGGCGGCGGCGATGTCACCGACGGCGTAGATGTCGGGGTCGCTGGTGCGCAGCGACGAATCGACCAGCACGCCGCCGTCGCCGAGGGCCAGGCCCGCCTGTTCCGCAAGCGCGGTGTTGGGTGCCGCGCCGACCGCGACCAGGACGGCGTCCGCGTCGACGGTGGACCCGTCGCCGAGCCGCAGCCCGGTCGCTTTGCCGCCGGCGGTGGTGATTTCCTGCACGGATGCTCCCAGCCGAAGGTCGACACCGTGTTGGCGGTGTAGCGCCGCGAAGACCTCGCCGACCTCGCGGCCGAGCGCAGCCATCAGCGGCAGCTCAGCCATTTCGACGACCGTGACATTGATGCCGCGGTCTCGGGCGCCGGCGGCGACCTCGAGACCGATCCACCCGCCGCCGACGACGGCCAGCGAAGAACCTTCGACCAGAGCTGAATTCAGCGCATCGGCGTCGTCGATGGTGCGCAGATAGTGCACGCCGTCGGCGTCTGCGCCGGGAATCGGCGGCCGACGCGCGTGCGAGCCGGTGGCCAGCAGAAGCTTGTCGTAGCGCACGGTGCTGCCGTCGGGCACGGAGACGGTGTGGGCAATCGGGTCGATCGCCGAGACCTCGGTGCCGAGCTGCAGCTCGACGTGGTGGTCGCGATACCAGGCCGAGGAAGCGGTGGTGAAGTCACCGAATTCCTTCTTGCCTGCCAGGTACTCCTTGGACAGCGGCGGACGCTCGTAGGGCAGATGTTCCTCGGCGGCAAACAAAACGACGTGCCCGTCGAAATCCTTGTCGCGCAATGCTTCTGCGGCCTTGGCGCCGGCGAGGCCGCCGCCGACGATGGCGAAGGTGGACGACGTTGTCATGTCGTGTGAGCCTACTCGCACCGGATTGTCAGCGGGTCAAGGAATGACGGTTCAGCCGACCCGCGCCGCCAGCAGCTCCTTGAGCATTCTGGCGTTGCGGATGGCGTGGCCGCCGAGGTCGTTGTTGAAGTAAACGAGCACCCGCCGACCATCTGTGTGCCATTCGGAGACGCGGTCCGCCCACTGGCGCAGCTCGTCGTCGGGGTAGGAGCCGGCATACATCGAATCCTGCGGCGGCCCGTGCATCCGGACATACACCAGGTCGCTGGTCGCTTGCGGAATGCACCGCAGCCCGGCCCCACTCATGACCACATATGCGGCGTGGTGCCGCTCCAGCATCGCGTAGACGGCCGGGTCGTCCCACGACGGATGGCGCAACTCCATCGCCACCGGAATCCAGTCCGGCATCACACTCAAAAAGTGGTCGAGTCGCGCATCGTCGCGTTCCAGCCCCGGATGCAGCTGAACGAGCAGCGCCTCGCGCCGATCGCCCAGCGCCGTCCAACACCGCTCGAACCGCTCAACCCAGGGTTCCGGTGAACCCAACCGTCGATAGTGCGTCAGCCCGCGGTGCGCCTTGACCGACATCGTGAAGCCGGCGGGCAGCCGCTCTCGCCATCCGGCGAACGTCGCGTCCTTGGGCCAGCGATAGAAGCTCGCGTTGAGTTCGACGGTGTCAAACTCCTCGACGTAGCGGGCCAGCCTCTTGGCCACCGGAAGCCCTGGCCGATACAGCACATCGGCCCAGTGGTCGTAGGACCACCCCGAGGTGCCGATCCGGATCATCGCTGTGGTGACACCTTGTCGCGCAGGTCGTCGTCGAGCGAGACCCGCACGAGTGCCGCGGCAAGTTTCGCGTTGTTGCGTCGTGCGAGCGCACCAAGCTGATTGGGGTCGGTTGGCAGGCCGAGTTGCCGCGCGGCGGAGATGGTGCGCTTGTCGAAGTAGGGCCGCACCCAGGTCCAGACGTCCTGGACTTCGCGCAGGAAAATGTCGGCGCCGGTGTCGCCAATTCCCTTGAACTGCTTGAGGAGACGAGCTGCCGCCTTGACGTCGTGGTCGCTGTGGCCCGCAAGCTTGCGCAGGTCGCCACCGTAGTCGTCGTGGACGGCGCGGGCGATGTCGGCCAGCCGGGTCGCCGAGCTTTCGTCGTAGCGGACGTAGTGAGCGCGGCCGAACGCGCGGATCATGTCCGTCCGGTCCGCGTCCAGTACTGCTTGCGGTGTGCGCAGCCCGGCCCGGAAGAGCTCGGACGCGGCCTGCATTGCGATCGTTGCGTCGATCGGCTTGCTGGCCAGCATGCACAGTGTCACCAGTTGAAACAGCGGCATCGGCTGGTCCGTCAGCCGGATCTCGGCCTCCTCGGCGTAGGTGGTGCCCGCCTGCTTCAGCAGGCTTTTGACCAGCTCCTTCGATGAATCCGCCATCAAGTTTTTGCGTACCCAGCTGCGCGTTGAGGAAACGTGTCGGTGGGTGCCGCTATAAACGAGCACGCAAGTCAGTCGAGACGAGAGAGGACACCAATGGCTAATGTCGTGAACTACTTCGAGATTGGCACGCCCGACGCGGGTGCGACCACTGCTTTCTACGGCCAACTGTTCGACTGGAAGATCGATGAGCCGTCGAACGGTTACGGCATGGTCGAAGGGGACAAGGGCGGCGTCTGGGAGACCTCCCAGATGGGCGGCGCGTCGTGGGCGATCTTCTACGTCCAGGTCGATGACGTGAAGGCCGCGATCGACAAGGCAGAGGACCTGGGCGCGAAGGTGGTGGTCCCGCTCACCGACAACGGCGCACTCGAATTCGCCCACCTGCAGGATCCACAAGGCAACCGGTTCGGCGTGTGGCGTCCGAAGGGCTGACAGCTACTTCGGTTTGAGGTTCTTGGCGTAGCCGACGCCGCGGGTGACCCAGGACTGAAGCTGCCGTTTCGTCTTGAGGCCATCCGCGGCGATGAGCAGCCACCCACGGGTTTCGCGGCCCGCCATCACCATGGGTTCGACGTGTTCGCGGCCGAGCAGTTTTTCCGTCTCGTCCGGAGGAACCCGCACCATCAGGCCGCCGCGGCCGCTGGCGGCCACGGACATGTTGCCGTTGATCAGGAACGCCAGTCCGCCGAACATCCGCTTCTCCTCGACGCCACGCTCGGCGGCGATGAGCTCGCGGATGCGGTCGGCCAAGTCTTCGTCGTAGGCCATGCGAGGACGTTAACGCCTGCGACCGACATTCACTCCGCGTCTGCGCTGACGGCCCACGAGCCGACCCTGTTATAGGCAGAGTCGTAGATGTCCTGCTTGTCTCCGGGTTCGAGCTCATCGAAATCCTTCATCGCCCCACCCCAGTAACGCAGGATCCTGCCCAGCTCGTCGCACGCATCAGCGTCGTCGGGAAGGTTCACGTCCAGCACAAACCTCACTGCTGGTTAGTACCCGCAGGCGCCCAACCCAACCTCGGCCCCAGCTTTTCGGCCATATCGGTGACGATCTGGACGTAGTCCTCCTCGTCGAAGGTGAACGGCAGCGCGAACGCGATCTCGTCCGCACGCTGAAAACCGGCATGGGCGTACAACGCCTCGGCGAGTTCGTCGGAGCTACCGACATAGTCGGGGGAGAACAGCATGCCGCGTGGGCCCTGCGGTGTTTTGGTCCGCTCGAAGCGCGCCGCCGCATACGCGCGATACTTGTCGATCTGTTCGGGCGACGCGGAGTCGGTGGGGATCACTATCAGGCCCTGACACACCCTGGCGGTCTCCGGCCGCGGGTGATGTGCCCGGAAAGCATCGATCTGCTGCGCCTGAATGGTGGCGAAATCGCGCGAGTCGGTGCCTTCGATGCTGACGACCGAACTGGTCAGGTAGTTGATGCCCTGCTGGGCCGCCCATATCGCAGACGACATGCCGCCGCCGTACCACACGCGGTCGGCCAACCCCGGAGAGCGCGGCTGCACCCGCCGGGAGAAGTCCTCGATGCCAACCTTGCCCTCGAAATCACTGACTGGCTCTCCGCGCAGGCACTCCAGCAGCCGCAGCACCCGGTCCTTCGAAAAGTCCTCCAGCTCATGGGTTTCCGGGTACAGCTTGGTCTTGTAGTGCTCATAGAGCATCGGCGTGCCTACCGAGACGCCCGGATTTATCCGGCCGCCCGACAGGATGTCGACCGTCGCGAGATCCTCGGCCAGCCGTAGCGGATTCTCCAGTCCGAGCGGGATCACAGCAGTGCCCAATTCGATGCGGCTGGTGCGCTGGCTGGCGGCGGCCATGATCGCCACGGGGGAGGAGATACCCGGCTGCAGATGCCGACACCGCAGCCAGACGCTGTCGAAGCCGAGCGCTTCGGCACGCTCGATCATCGACAGCGTCTGCTCATGCCCGGGTGCCGGATCGGCCTCATCGAATCGGCCGATGGTGAGGAACCCGAGCCTGCGCAACGGCATTCCGCGTTTCGGCACGGCTCAGGCAGCGACAGTGGCAGCGTCGGCGGCAGGCTCCAGAGCCTGCGCGACGATGTCCGCCACGTCGGTCATCGGCTTGACCTCCAGCGACTCGAGCACCTCGGTCGGGACGTCGTCCAGGTCCGGTTCGTTGCGCTGCGGGATGAAAACCGTTGACAGCCCGGCCCGTTGCGCGGCCAGCAGCTTCTGCTTGACCCCACCAATCGGCAGGACGCGGCCGTTCAGCGTCACTTCGCCGGTCATGCCGACATCCGAACGCACTTGGCGTCCGGTCGCCATCGACACCAGCGCGGTCACCATCGTCACACCGGCCGACGGACCGTCCTTGGGCACGGCGCCTGCAGGCACGTGCACGTGAATCCGACGGTCCAGCGCCTTGGGGTCGACGCCTAATTCCTCCGCGTGTGACCGCACGTAGGACAGCGCGATCTGCGCCGACTCCTTCATCACGTCACCCAGTTGACCGGTCAGCTGCAGACCGGCCTCGCCGTCGGTCGAGCCGGCCTCGATGTACAGCACGTCGCCGCCCAGCCCCGTGACCGCCAATCCGGTGGCCACGCCCGGCACCGCCGTGCGCTCGGCCGATTCCGGCATGAACCGCGGACGGCCAAGGTAGTCAACGAGATCCGGCTCATCGATGATGAGGCTCGTCAGTCCGTCCGAAGCCAGCTTTGTCGTCGCTTTGCGCAGCGCCTTGGCCAGCAGCCGCTCGAACTGCCTCACACCCGGTTCGCGGGTGTAGTCGGCCGCGATCTTGCGCAATGCATCCTCGGTCACCGTCACCTCGTCCTCGGTCAACGCCGCCCGCTCCCGCTGCCGGGGCAGCAGGAAGTCGCGGGCGATCGCGACCTTGTCGTCGGAGGTGTAGCCGTCGATCTGCACTAGCTCCATCCGGTCCAGCAGCGCCGACGGGATGTTCTCGATCACGTTGGCCGTCGCCAGGAACACGACGTCGGACAGGTCGAGGTCCAGATCCAGGTAGTGGTCGCGGAACGTGTGGTTCTGCGCGGGGTCGAGCACCTCCAGCAAGGCCGCCGAAGGGTCGCCGCGATAGTCCGAGCCCACCTTGTCGATCTCGTCGAGCAGCACGACGGGGTTCATCGATCCCGCCTCGCCGATGGCCCGCACGATGCGGCCGGGCAGCGCGCCGACGTAGGTCCGCCGGTGTCCGCGGATCTCGGCTTCGTCGCGCACGCCGCCGAGCGCGACGCGAACGAAGTTGCGCCCCAAGGCCCGTGCCACGCTCTCGCCCAGCGACGTCTTACCGACGCCGGGCGGGCCGACGAGCGCGAGCACGGCGCCCGACCCACGACCGCCCACGACCGACAGGCCACGTTCGGCCCGGCGGGAGCGGACGGCGAGGTACTCGACGATGCGGTCCTTGACGTCCTCAAGTCCGTGGTGGTCGGCGTCGAGAATGTCCCGCGCCGCCTTCAGGTCGGTCGAGTCTTCGGTGCGGTTGTTCCACGGAAGGTCAAGCACGGTGTCCAGCCAGGTGCGGATCCAGCCACCCTCGGGGCTCTGTTCGCTGGAGCGCTCGAGCTTGCCGACCTCGCGCAGCGCGGCCTCGCGCACCTTCTCTGGCAGGTCGGCGGCCTCGATGCGGCTCCGGTAATCATCAGATCCGTCCGGCTCGCCCTCGCCGAGTTCCTTGCGGATCGCCGCCAGCTGCTGACGCAGCAGGAACTCCTTCTGCGTCTTCTCCATGCCCTCGCGGACGTCGTCGGCGATCTTGTCGTTGACCTCCACCTCGGCGAGGTGGTCACCGGTCCAGTCGATCAGCGCACGCAGCCGCTCGGCCACATCGGGCGTCTCCAGCAGCTGCCGTTTCTGCACCTGCGTCAGGTACGACGCATATCCGGCCGTGTCGGCCACCGCCGACGGGTCGGTCAGCTGGTTGACGAAGTCGACGATCTGCCAGGCCTCCCGCCGCTGCAGGTATGCCAGCAGAAGCTTCTTGTACTCGGCGGCCAGGGCACGCGTCTCGTCGGTCGCTGCCAATTCCTCGACCTCGGTCACCTCGACCCACAGCGCGGGTCCGGGACCGTTGGCGCCCGCACCGATCTGCGCGCGGCCGTTGCCGCGGACCACCGCGGCGGTGCCACTGCCGCCGGCGACACGGCCGACCTGCACGATCGAGGCCAGCACGCCGTAGGACGGGTACCGGTCCTCAAGGCGCGGCGCGATCAGCAGCTCGCCGGACGCGCTGGCCCGGGCGGCGTCGACAGCGGCCCGCGCCGCGTCGTCCAGCTCGATCGGCACCACCATTCCGGGCAGCACGATGGAATCGCTCAAAAACAACACGGGCACTGATTTGGCTTCAGCCATGAATCCTCCAAAGTTCAGTCAGATCGACTCAACCCTGGCGGAGACTGCTTTGTTCCCGGTCCGAAGCTGCGTTCACTCTGCGCGTACGGCGCGAAAGTTTCAGTGGCCAACGCCCTCAGCGCAGCGTCAACGGCTCCCATGAGAAGCAGGGAGCCTGCCGTTCGGGGGTGACGGCAGGCTCCCTGGTTGTGGGTGGTCGCTACGCGGAGGCTTGTGCCCCCAGTACCCGCTGGACGTCCGGCAGCATCTGCTGCGCCTGCTGACCCCAATAGGCCCAGGTGTGCGTGCCGTTCGGCGGGAAGTTGAACACCCCGTTGGTGCCACCGGCCGCGACGTAGTTGTCCCGGAAGGTGACGTTGGTCCGCAACGTGAACCCTTCGAGGAACTGCGCGGCCATCAGGTTCTCGCCCGAGGTACCCGAGTCGAGATCCGACGGCGTACCGGTGCCGCAGTAGATCCAGATCCGGGTGTTGTTGGACACCAGCTGACCGATGTTGACCATCGGGTCGTTGCGCTTCCATGCCGGGTCAGACGACGGACCCCACATGCTCTCGGCGTTGTAGCCACCAGCATCGTTCATCGCCAGCCCGATCAGCATCGGCCACCAGCCCTCGGACGGGTTCAGGAAGCCCGACAGAGAAGCGGCGTAGATGAACTTCTGCGGGTAGTAGATCGAGTACGTCAGCGCCGTGCTGCCGGCCATCGAGAGGCCGACCACCGCGTTGCCGTTCTGCGACACACCCTTGTTGGCTTCCAGCCACGCGGGCAGCTCCTGAGTCAGGAACGTCTCCCACTTATAGGTGTAGTCCTGGCCGTTGCCCCGCGAAGGCTGATACCAGTCGGTGTAGAAGCTGGACATGCCGCCGACCGGCATCACCAGCGACAGCCCGGAGCCGTTGTACCACTCGAACGCCGGGGTGTTGATGTCCCAGCCGTTGTAGTCGTCCTGTGCGCGCAAGCCGTCGAGCATATACACGGCGTGCGGTCCACCGCCCTGGAACTGAACCCGGATGTTGCGGTTCATCGCCGCCGAGAACACATCCAGATACTCGACGGGAAGACCGGGCCGGGAAAACGCACCAGCAGTCGCCGAACCCCCGACGAAGCCGATCAGCCCGGGCAGTGTCGCCGCCGCAACGGCGCTCACCGCCAGCCGGCGCAACCACTTACCTCGAAACTTCTCTACGAACTTCATAACGGCAACCAACCCACCTTTCATTACGTGCCACAAAGCAATTGCCGTTGCTTTCGTGCGTAATGAAACACGCACAACCCGGGAGTTCCGCGACGCAACACTGCGATGCGACATCGCGGTTGGCTAACGATTCCGACTCGGCCCGGACTCGAGAACGCCGGTTATAGGCCGTGACCATTGGGAATACAGTTACGGATATGCCTAGCCGTCAACGCCCGGCGCGCCGCGCCCGAGCCGGTACAGCTGTGTCACATGTTGCGGCGTCAACTCGTCCAGCGAGGTCACACCGAGCAGCCGCATTGTGCGGGTGACCTGCCCGGATAGGATCTCGATGGCCCGCTCGACGCCCGCCTCGCCACCGGCCATCAACCCGTACAGGTAGGCCCGCCCGACAAGCGTGAACCGCGCACCGAGCGCTATCGCGGCCACGATGTCCGCTCCCGACATGATCCCGGTGTCCAGCAAAATCTCCGTCGCACCGCCGAGTTCACGCGCGACGGTCGGCAAGAGCTGGAACGGCACCGGCGCACGGTCGAGCTGGCGGCCGCCGTGGTTGGACAGCAGGACACCGTCGACACCGAGGTCGACGACGGCGCGGGCGTCGTCCAACGTCTGAATTCCCTTGACCACGAACTTGTTGGGCCACTGCGACTTGATCCACGCCAGGTCCTCGAACGTCACGGTCGGGTCGAACATGGTGTCCAGGTATTCGGCGACCGTCCCTGGCCAGCGGTCCAGCGACGCGAACGAGAGCGGTTCGGTGGTCAGCAGGTCGAACCACCAGCGAGGGTGCGGCACTGCGTCCAACACGGTGCGCAACGTCAGCGTCGGCGGGATCGACATGCCGTTGCGGGTGTCACGCAGCCGCGCACCCGCCACCGGCACGTCGACGGTGACGAGCAGCGTATCGAAGCCGGCTGCGGCCGCCCGCTCCACCAGCGCCATCGACCGGTCGCGGTCTTTCCACATATAAAGTTGAAACCAGTTGCGGCCGTGCGGATTTGTCTCCTTGACGTCCTCGATCGAGCTGGTGCCCAGCGTCGAAAGGGAGAACGGGATACCGGCCCGCGCGGCTGCGTGGGCACCGGCGACCTCGCCCTCGGTCTGCATCAGCCGGGTGAAACCTGTCGGCGCTATCCCGAACGGCAGCGCCACGGTGCCGCCGAGCACGGTCCGGCCGGTGTCGACCTTCTCGACATTGCGCAGGATCGTCGGATGAAACTCGATGTCGCGGAACGCCTGCCGGGCGCGGGCCAGCGACAGCTCCTCCTCGGCGGCGCCGTCGGTGTAGTCGAACGCCGCTTTCGGGGTGCGGCGCTTGGCAATTCGGCGCAGATCGTCGATGGTCAGCGCCGCAGCCAGCCGACGTTTCGTCGCACTCAGCTGTGGCCTGCGGAAGCCCAGCAGAGCCGTCAGTTCGCGGGGCCGGGGAAGGCGGCGTCTCATCGCGCCCACTCTCTAGTCGCCTGCGGGCGCCAAGGCCCGCCGGACATTGGCCCGCCGCTCTTCGATCGCACGACCGATATCCTGCAACAGCAACGGCTTTCGTGCGACGAGTTCCTCGATGTACTCCCGTTCGACCCTCAGTACGGTCACCTCTTCGAGTGCGTAGGCTGACGCGGCAACGGGTTCCCGCGTCAGCGCCGTCTGACCCAGAAAATCACCCTCTTCAAGGGTACGCACCGGGATGATCGCCCCGTCGTCGCCGGTCACCACCAGCCGCACCCGCCCATTGACCACGAACATCATGCGCTTGGGTACCTGACCGGCGAATTGGATGTACTCGTCGGTCCCATACCTCGTCAGGTGGGCGTGGGGGAGTAGCGCCTCGTGGTCGGCCTGGGTCAACCGCAGCGTAGGCGCGATGACCCGCAGCGAGGCGTCCAGCCGCTCCGGGGTGGCGAAGTCGTCCACGGCTTCGTCGAGATGCAACCCCGCTCGCCGCGAGGCGTACCAGCACCAGCGCAGGAAGGTCGACCGCGCCGCGAAGTCGTCCGCGGGCGTCCTCAGCGGGATCGACGTCTGGTACTCGTTGCCCCCGGCCGGCACCGTTGACGGCGCTGTGTCCGGGCGCAGTTGCGGCAGTGTGCCTGCGACCCGTGTCAGCACGGTGCACACGTCGTCTGGCGGATCGGTCAACGAGAACACCGTCGTGATCGTGATGGTGTGCGCCCCCGGGGGACGACTCAGGTTCGTGAAGGACGCAGCGGCAAGTACCGAGTTGGGTATGATCTGCAGCCCGCTGGACGTCTCGATATGCGTTGCGCGCCAGTTGACTTCGAGCACACGACCGCGGGCCGACGCGGTATCGACCCAGTCACCGAGCTGGAACGGTTGCTCGAACAGGACGAGCAACCCGGAGATGATCTGGCCGACGGAGTTCTGCAGCGCCAGACCAAGGACGATCGAGGTGATGCCCAGTGCAGTGAACAAGCGACCGACGTCGGCACCCCAGATGAAGGAGAACATCAGACCGACGCCGATCGCGATGACGGCGAACCGCGCGACGTCGACGAAGATCGACGGAATTCGCTTGCGCCAGCTGCCTTCCGGCGCAGCCTGGAACAATGTCGCGTTTAGTCCGGAGAGAAGCAGGACCAGCACCACGAAGCCGAATACCGTCGTGACAATGCGCACCGGCGTCGCCTCCGCCGACACCTGTGTCGCCTTAACCAGCAGAAGAAGCAGCGCACCGAGCGGAAGGATGTAGTTGCGGAACAGGTGCACGGGCCGGGCGAGCGCGCTGCGCCGTCGCAGTAGGGCGTTGTGCAGTTCGGTGAGCACTACAAGTGCGATGGGGAAGCCGACTGCGACGGCGACGGCCCAGTAGAACCACGGCGCGTCGAACACGCTCACGACTGGCGCTCCGACAACCGGAAGATCGGCTCCAGGTCCTCCCCGGCACCCACCTCACCGGCCGGCGTGAACTGACGGGAGTCACGCATTACGTCATAGACGCGCGACGTCACGTAGATGCCCGGTTGCGGCGACCCGCTCTGCACCTGGTTGGCGACGTCGACCGCCGCGCCCCACATGTCGTAGGCCAGGCTCGAGCGGCCGACGAGACCGCTGGAGACGGTGCCCGTGTCGATTCCCGCCCGCAGCCTCAAATCGGCTCCGGACTCGGTGTTGAAGCGGTCGACGATGCGCTGCATTTCGATCGCGAAATCCACCGTGCGGCGCACGTTGTCCAACCGCGGCACGCTCAGCCCGCAGCTGGCCAGGTAGCCGTTATGAAGCGTCCGAATCCGTTCCACGCCCAAGTTTTCGGCCGCGGCGTCAAACTGCCGAACCAGCTTGTTGACGATCGCCAGCTGCTCGTCGGACGACAGTTCCCGTGACAGTTCGTCGAGACCGACGGTGTCGGCGAATATCACGGTCACGTCCCGGTGATCCTGGGCGATTGTCTCCTCGCCCTCGCGGTAGCGCTGCACCACCGGCTCGGGCATGAGCGACAGCAACAGGCGGTCGTTTTCCCGCCGCTGCTCTGCCAGCAGTTCGTCCTTGATGGCAAGGTTTCGGCTCATGTCGTTGAAAGCGACTGTGAGATCACCGAATTCGTCGCGGGAGAGGACGGGTAGCGTGACGTCGTAGTCGCCGCTGCTGATGCGCTGGGCGCCGGCCTCGAGCCGCCGGATCGGCCGAACGAACAGGCGGGCTAGCAGCATGGCGGCCAAACAGACGATGAAGATGATGACCGCGGTGGACAGCACCAATGTGCGCGTGAACGCCGACACCGGTGCGAACGCTTCTGAGGTGTCGATCTTCGCGATGACGGACCAGTGCAGGCCTGGTAGATCGAGAGGTGCATAGGCCTGCAGTGTCTCGTGACCGAGGTAGTCCCCCGCGATGAGCGTGCCCCGCTGGCCGCGCTGCGCAAGCTGGGTGGCTTCCGTGGCGACGGGCTGCACCAGCGTGGTGCCGTGCTGACGGATCGATTCCTGGGCCACGTCGGGTGGGGTACCGGCGTCGATCACGTCGCGCTTGAACGCGTCCGGATCCTCCAGAAACAGCCGGGAGTCCGAGCGCATCAGGTCGTCCGGGCCGACGATGAATGTCTCGCCGGTCTTGCCCATCCCGGATTCTTCCCACCGCTTGTCCATCGTCATCAACCGATTGATCTTCGAGATCGGGAATTGCAGGGCCAGCACCCCCTCGACGCGACCCTGGGGGCCGACGGGAGACACCATCCAGGCCGTCGGCTCGTCGGCGGGCTGGTAGTCGCCGAAGTCGGTGATGCCGACATAGTCGACGGCGTGGGATGCCATGGCCTTGTCGTACGCCTCTGTGAGGTCGCCGTCCTTGTACGGGCCGTTGAGAATGTTGGATCCGAGGTCGACGCCCTTGTAGGCGCTGTAGACGATGTTGCCGCGGGTGTCCAGCAGCAGCGCGTCCTCGAACTCGAAGCGCGTCACGATTTCCCGGAAGAAGTCGTTGTATTTCGCACTGGCCGCCGACCAGGCGCTGCCGTCGTGGGCATCGTCAAATCGCAGCGCTTGGTCCCAATCGGTGAACGGCACGGTGTAGTGGGCCTGCAGATACTTCTGGGTGTTCGACGTCGGCAGCAGCCCGGCGATGCCGACTTGGTTTCCGGTCTGCTCGTCTTCGGTAGGCGCGAACACCTTGTTGTAGTAGTCGACGATCGACCGCTGTTGTGCTCCAGTGATGGTGGCGTTGTTGAGTTGATCGAACGCCGCCGTAAATGCCTCGATCGCCTCGGTCGCGGTCGATCCGCGGGTATAGACGACGAGTGAATTCTGCAAGTCCGAGAGTTCTGCTTGAAGCTGACGGCTTTGCGATTGCCGAATCTCGGTTAATCCGTCGAAGACCGACGCCCGTAGCGAATTGCGGCCGGATTGATACCCGATGAAACCGACAACGGCCGCTGACAGAATGCTCGTCAGCAGCAACATCACCAGCAGCTTGGACTGGATGCTGACACGCGACATCACGGGAAGACGGAAGGGCCTGCGCCTCCTCACCGGCTCGGTGTTGACACCGGAATCGGGCTCGACCGACGTCGCCTCGCCATTGCGGCCCGTATTGAAAGGCGGCATGGGTGTCCTTTCCGCAGTTAACGCTGCCGCGCGAAGACTAGCTTGTGAAACTTGCATGCATCGTCACAGTGAGGGAATTGAGATGTCGGGCAGTCCAGACCCATACGATCTACAGCGGTTCATCGACGCACAGGAACCGATATTCGATGCGGTGCTAGGTGAGCTTCGCCGCGGACGCAAACGCAGTCATTGGATTTGGTTCGTATTTCCACAGTTGCAGGGATTGGGCCGCAGCCCGACCGCACTTCGTTACGGCATTTCCTCGCTGCAGGAGGCGCGGGCCTATTTGGCGCACCCCGTGCTGGGACAGCGGTTGCGGGACTGTGCGCGCCTGGTCGCGGCCATCGACGGGTCCTCTGCCGACGAGATCTTCGGCTGGCCCGACAATCTCAAGGTGCGTTCGTCGATGACGCTGTTCGAGCGGGCGACCGACGACAACGCCGACTTTCGCGCGGTACTGGACAAGTTCTACGACGGCGAGGAGGACCCGGCCACCGTCGAGCGGCTCAGCACGGCACGATGATCAGCCAGCCGTGCGGCTCGATCTCCGCCGCCGCGACGACCGACTGCGGCGGCGCGCCGGATCCCGCGGCGATCTGGCCCGCAGCGATGCCGAGTTCTGGCAGCGACAGCGTCCACGGCGCATCGTCGACGTTGAGCGCCACCAACAGCACGTCGGCGCCATTGCGGGTCTCGTAGACGTACTGGGTGTTGGTCAGCCGCAGCGGCGACGTCCTGGCGGTGTGCAGCCACGGGTGGCGCCGCCGTAACCCGATCAGGTATTGGTGCAATCGGTACACGTCGTGGCCGTGCTCGTCGATACCCATTAGGGGAGCGGTGAATTCGGGCCGTACGGCGTCGTCGCCGCCGAACCGCTCTTCTTTGACGCCGCGGTAGGCCGACTCGTCGCCGGCGTACACACTCGGGGTGCCGCCCGTCGTCATCAGGATCACCAGCGCGTGTTCGAGATGCCGGGTGTTGTCCAGGCGGCTGGCGATCCGGGTGACGTCGTGATTGCCGACGAAGGTCATGGGCACGAAATCGTCGAGAAACTCGTTGTGCCGCACCAATGCCCAGTCCAGCTCGTGGAAATTGCCGTCGTTGAGGCTGCTCCAGATCGCCTTCCACAGCTCGTACTGCGTGACGGAATCGAAGCCGGACGCCCGTACCAGTGCCGAATAGTCGCCGTGGATGACCTCGCCGACGAACCAGGCGTCCGGAAAGACCTGCCGTACCTGGGGGATGACCTGTGCCCAGAACCGGTCGGGCATGGCGTAGGCAGCGTCCAGGCGCCAGCCGTCGGCGCCCCGGCGCAGCCAGTGCGTCATCACGCCGACGGTGTAGGCGACGACGTCGGGATTGTCATGATCGAGCGCGATCAGTTCGCCGTGTCCCTCGAAGGTGTCAAAGCCGTTGCCCCGCTTGCGGAACCACGACGTGTGTGGGAAATCCGTGGCGACGTGGTTGAACACTCCGTCGAGCAGCACCCGCAACCCGCGCCGGTGCGCCTCGGCGATCAGGTGGTCCATGTCGGCGTCTTCGCCGAGGCGGGGGTCGATGCGGTAGTGGTCGGTGGTGTCGTATCCGTGCGTGCGCGACGCGAACACCGGGCCCAGCGCGATTCCGGATGCACCGAGTGCGATGGCGTGGTCGAACCAGTCGACGATCCTGCGCAGCCGGTGCTCGTCGGCGGTTGGCGACGGCTCGGCGGGATAGGCGCCGACGAAGCCAAGCGGGTAGACCTGCCACCAGATCGCGTGCTGCACCCAAGCCGGCTCGTTCATGGCCGAAACTTCGCCTCGTACAAGGCTTTCATGGTGTCGGCGAGCTCGAGTGCAGGACCGTCGACGACAAGATCTGGTGCGACGGTGGTGATCGGGAGCGCCGCAACCGGCGACGGCGGTGAGCCCCACTCGCCGCGCCACCGGCTCAACTGCTCCGACGAGGTGGCGTAGACGATGCGGCCCAGTCCGACCCATGCGTGGCCGGCGGCGCACATCGGGCAGTGTTCACCGGAGGTGTACACGGTCGCGCGGGCCCGTTCGTCAGGAGTCAGGTTGTCGACGGCCCAGCGGGCGATCGCGAACTCCGGGTGGCGGGTAGGGTCGCCATCCTTGACGTGGTTGCGGTCCTCGTAGCGCGTGGCGCCGTCGCCGTCGACCAGGATCGAGCCGAACGGTTCATCGCCCTCGTCGAGCGCCACGCGTGCCAGTTCCACGCAGCGGCGGAGGCGGTCGAGGTCGTCGTCGCTGATCGCCACAGGCCGGAGTTTACGCAGCCACCGGCTCGCGCCGACGCGACCGGGTAAGGGGATAGCACGCCAACCCGATGAGCAGCGCACTGAAGTGACCGAGCTGGGTGAAATCATGTTTGACGGCCAACGAGATGCCGAAGACAACCAATGCGGCGATGAGATAGAGCCATCGCCACCGTGCGGGAACGTGGTAGGTGAGCACACCAACGATGCCGACCACGAAGTAGCTCACGCCGATGTCGCGGGCGTCGATGAGCCGCGGCGAGGACACCGCCTCCTGGATCCGCCAGTAGAGGTACCCCTCGCTGAGATACGTGGCTCCGACGTGACACAGAAGTCCCACGACCAGCCATCGCAGCTGCCCCAGCCAGCGCTCGGTCGGCGCCAGGAACAGCGTGAACACGATGAGGTACGGCCACCAGTACCTGCCATCGATCCACAGCAGGCTCTGAATCAACACCCGGATCGGATCGGACGCCAAATGGTGCAGGTTCGTCGACTCCTTCTGCAGGAGTGCATGCAGCCGCCGCGCGGGGATGGCCCGCGCGGCGATCGTCGTAACGAGCAGCACGATGAGCCACGAGTAGGTCAGCGGCGCAGTCTTCACGAAGCGCCATACCCTCGTCACGACTGACGACGATAGATGCTCGGTCTGGCGATGAGTTTGGCGTTCGGCGATGGTCGACCCTTTGGAGGTGACGGTGTGACACAGCAGAAGGCAGTGGTCGAGAAGTACACCGACGGGTTCCGCCGGGGCGATCTCGCGCAGATCCTGTCCTGTTTGACCGATGACGTCGTGTGGGCGCTGCACGGCGCCAAGACCTTGGTGGGCAAGGACGCCTTCGCCGCGGAAGCCGACAACGCGGGCGGTCCCATTCCAGAGTTGACGCTGGATCGGATGGTCGAGGAGGGCGACACGGTCGCGGTGATCGGGCACGGCAGCGGTTCGATGGGCGGCGATCGAGTCGACTTCGTCTACTCGGAGGTGTTCACGTTTGCCGATGGCCTGGTGAGCCGGCTGGACACCTTCCACATCTGGCTTGGCGAGGTGCCTGCATGACCGACACATCCCCCGGTCGC
>JAJKIB010000429.1 GCA_021154745.1 Mycobacterium sp. | reverse complement strand
CGGTGATCTGGATGCCCGCGGCCGCGCGGTTATGACGCACAGCGAACGCCAACACCGGTGTAGGCACCGCGACGAACAGCAGTGACACTGCAAAGCCCTGGGCGGCAAGGACTTCGGCTGCAGCGAGAGCAAAGTCCTCCGAACGGTGTCGGGTGTCCCGGCCCACCACCACCGGCCTTCCCTGATGGCCGTGGTCCTTGAGTACCTTGGCGACCGCCCAGGTAGTGCGCAAGACAACGGCCAGGTTCATCCCGTTTGACCCGCCGCGCAGTGGACCACGCATACCCGCCGTCCCGAACTTCAGCGGTCGGGAGAACCGCTCGTCGAGCTCCTCCTCGCTGAGCGCCGCCAGCTCGGCGGCGGTCTGGGGATCGGGGTCGTGAGAGATCCACTCCTGCGCGGCAATCGAGGTCCGCGACGAAGTCATGGCGCTAGTGTGCCCGCTTTCGCGTCGGTGTAAGCCAGCTTGCGGAGCACCGGTGCGACGAGCATCAGCAGGTCGAATTCCAACGGTGTGAGGTTGTCGCGCATCGTCGCATGCAGCCAGGTATCCCGTTCGGCGCGGTCGGCCTCCAGCAGCACGGTGCCTGCGTCGGTGAGTTCGATGAGCTGTCGACGCCGGTCGGTCTGGTCGGGACGGCGCGCGATGAGACCGCGGCCAACCAGTTCGTTGATGCTGTCGGTGAGCGACTGCACCCGCACGTGCAGCCGATTTGCGAGTTCGGCCGGGGTGGTGACGCCGGTGCGGCTGATTTCGCCGAGCAACTCGAGCTGGCTCAGCGTCAGGCCGTGATCGGGGCGGTGTCTGCGCATCTGCCGAGTCACCGCCATCATCGATTCCCGCAGTTCCGTGGCTGGGGAGTCAACGCGCGTCATAGCCAAGTTATACCTTGGCAAAACGGAGGTGTCACGGTCATCACCGCATGTTGCTATCAATAATTAGCAAGGGCATACTTGGAATTACGATGGCGTGGATACGGCGGATGCTCAGGTGGGCGTTACTGATCGCGGCGACCGTCGCCGTCACCTTCCCGCTCACCCGCGTCGGGGTGCCGTCCGCCGCGCTGTTCGCCGCGCTGGCCGTCGGTGTTGCCCTGGCGCTGACATCTCTGGCTCCCAGTCGAGTACCCCGCACGGCCGGAATTGCCGCACAAGGAGTGCTGGGTGTCTACATCGGCACCATGGTTCACGAAGACGCCGTCGGCGCGCTCGGCTCCGACTGGCCGATCGTCATCGCTATCGCCGTCGCCACCCTGCTGCTCAGCATCGTCGCGGGTGCGCTGCTCGGGCTGCACCGCGACGTCACCCCGTTGACCGGGTCGTTGGCGCTGGTCGCCGGCGGCGCGTCCGGGCTGGTCGCGATCGCGCGCGAACTCGGCGGCGACGACCGCGTCGTGTCCGTCGTGCAGTATCTGCGGGTGGCCCTGGTGACCGCATCGATGCCGGTGGTCGTGACGCTGGTTTTTCACGCGGACAAGTCGCTCGGCGTGGCACCCGCCGCCGAAAATGCTTCAGCCCCTTGGTATCTGAGCGTCGGAATGCTGATCGCGCTGGTGCTGGTCGGCGCGACCGTCGGCCGGCTGATCCGGCTTCCCGGGGCGGGTCTGCTGGGACCGATGGCGTTGACGGTCGTGCTGGAAGTCACCGGTCTGTCGTTCGGTCTGGCCGTGCCCATGGTGCTGGTCCAGGTCGGCTACATGGTGATCGGGTGGCAGGCGGGGTTGGCGTTCACCGCCGAATCGCTGCGCGCCATCGGCCGCATGCTGCCCGCCGCGATCGGCCTGATCGTCGCGCTTGGCGTCGCGACTGCCGGCCTCGGTGCGCTGTTGGCGCACTTCACCGGGCTGAGCCCGCTCGAGGGCTATCTCGCCACCAGTCCCGGCGGGGTGTACGCCGTGCTGGCGACCGCCGTCGAAACCGGGTCCAACGTGACATTCATCATCGCGGCACAGGTGGTGCGCATCCTGCTGATGCTGTTCGCGGCGCCACTGATGGCCCGCGCCGTGGTGTGGATCAGCGAGCGTGTCGGCCGTCAGACTCGCCCGATCACGGCGCCCAGCAGGGAGCCCATCCGCGTCGCTGATTGACGGCCCGCCTCCAGCACTTCCTCGTGGCTCAGCGGTTGGCCCGTCATGCCGGCCGCCAAGTTCGTCACCAGCGATACCGCCAGCACCTGCGCTCCGGCGGCACGGGCCGCGATGGTTTCGTGCACCGTCGACATGCCCACCAGGTCCGCGCCCAGCATCCGCAGCATCCGGATCTCGGCCGGGGTCTCGTAGTGCGGCCCCGGCAGCCCGGCGTAGACGCCCTCGGCCAGCGACGGATCGATTTCGCGGGCCAGTGTCCTCAGCCGCGGGGAGTAGGCGTCGGTCAGGTCGACGAACTGCGCGCCGACCAGCGGCGAGCGTGCCGTGAGGTTGAGGTGGTCGCTGATCAGCACGGGCTGGCCCACGGTGTAGTCGTCGCGCAGCCCGCCCGCGGCATTGGTCAGCACCACGGTGTGCGCACCCACCGCGCACGCGGTGCGAACGGGGTGCACGATGTGGCGCAACTCATGGCCCTCATAGGCGTGGATCCTGCCGACGAATACCAACACCCTGTGGTCGCCGACGTGCAGCGACAACACCTGGCCGCCATGCCCGGCTGCCGTCGGCGCAGAGAATCCGGGCAACTCGGCCGTCGGCACCACGGCCACCGGATCGCCCAGTTCCGCCACGGCCGGTGCCCAGCCCGAACCGAGAACCACGGCGACGTCGTGCTCGTCGACGCCGGTGCGATCGCGGATAGCGCGCGCCGATTCTGCGGCCAGCGCATCCGGATCGGTCACAAGCGGCGAGCTTAGCTCGCCCCAAGAGGTTGGGTTGACAATGAGATACTGCGAAGATGCCCACCGCCACCGCGTCGATAAGCGTCGAAGACGCCGTCAACCGACGCCGCGGCGATCTGGTTGAGCTGTCGCACTCGATTCACGCCGAGCCGGAGCTCGCGTTCGCCGAACACCGCAGCTGCGCCAAGACGCAAGCACTGGTCGCCGAGGACGGGTTCGAAATCAGCGCCGCGCCCGGTGGCTTGGACACCGCGTGTCGCGCCGACTACGGCAGGGGCCCGCTGGGCATCGGCATCTGCGCCGAGTACGACGCACTGCCGGGCATCGGACATGCCTGCGGCCACAACATCATCGCTGCAGCGGCCGTCGGCACGGCGCTGGCATTGGCGGAGGTGGCCGACAAGCTTGGGCTGACGGTGGCGCTGATCGGCACACCCGCCGAGGAGGCGGGCGGTGGAAAAGCGTTGCTGCTCAACGCAGGAACGTTCGACGACATCGCCGCCGCGGTGATGCTGCACCCCGGGCCGCTCGACATCGCGCGGGCGCGCTCCTTGGCGCTGTCGCAGGTCGCGGTCGGTTACACAGGCCGGGAGGCGCATGCGGCCGTCGCGCCGTATCTGGGCATCAATGCCGTCGATGCCATCACCGTTGCCCAGGTGGCGATCGGGTTGTTGCGTCAACAGCTGGTTCCCGGCCAGATGGTGCACGGCATCATCACCGACGGCGGGCAGGCCACCAACGTCATCCCGGCTCGCGCGGAGATGCACTACACCATGCGCGCCAACGACGCTGCGTCGCTGCGCGAGCTCGAGGACAGGATCTCTAACTGCTTCCTTGCCGGCGCGGTGGCAACCGGCTGTGACTACCAGGTCGAAGAGACCGAGCCGCCCTATCACGAGCTCACGCCGGATAAGTGGCTGGCCGATACGTTCCGCGCCGAGATGGTGCGCTTGGGCCGGAACCCGGTCGGCGAGGACGTGGAGGCGGCGCTGCCGCTCGGAAGCACCGATATGGGCAACGTCACGCAGGTCATGCCGGGCATCCATCCGATCGTCGGCATCGACGCCGCTGGGGCTTCGGTGCATCAGCCGGGATTCGCCGCAGCAGCCGCAGGGCCCAGCGCCGATAAGGCCGTCGTCGAGGGCGCGATCATGCTGGCCCGGACCGTCGTCACCCTCGCTGAAACGCCTGCCGAGCGGGACCGGGTGCTGGAACTTCTGGCGAGGCGGGCGTCATGAGTCTCGTCGACGCCACCGAGCTGTGGTTGGACGCCCACTACGGCGACCTGATCGCCTGGCGCAGGCATATCCACGCGCATCCGGAGCTGGGGCGGCAGGAGTTCGCGACCACCCAGTTCGTCGCCTCCCATCTGGCCGACGCCGGCCTCAACCCGAAGGTGCTGCCCGGTGGCACTGGGCTGACCTGCGATTTCGGGCCGGAGAACGGGGCGAGGATCGCGCTGCGGGCCGACATGGATGCGCTGCCGATGGCCGAGCGCACCGGTGCGTCGTACGCGTCGGTGGTGCCCAACGTCACGCACGCCTGCGGTCACGATGCGCATACCGCAGTGCTGCTGGGCGCGGCGCTGGCGCTCGCGTCGGTGCCGGAGCTGCCGGTGGGCGTGCGGCTGATCTTCCAGGCAGCCGAGGAGCTGATGCCCGGCGGCGCGATCGACGCGATCTCGGCCGGGGCGCTGACGGGGGTGGCGCGGATCTTCGCGCTGCACTGCGACCCGCGGCTGGCGGTCGGCAAGGTCGCGGTTCGGCCGGGCCCGATCACGTCGGCCGCCGATCAGATCGAGGTCACCCTGCAGTCGCACGGCGGGCACACGTCGCGTCCGCACCTGACCGGCGACCTGGTGTACGGGCTCGGCACGTTGATCACCGGTGTGCCCGGGGTGTTGTCGCGCCGCATCGACCCGCGCAACAGCACGGTGATGGTGTGGGGCGCGGTCAACGCCGGCGTGGCCGCCAATGCGATCCCTCAGTCGGGCACACTGGCGGGGACGATCCGCACCGCGAGCCGCGACACCTGGGATTCGCTGGAATCGGTTGTGCGCGAAACCGTTTCGTCCTTGCTTGCCCCGCTGGGCATCGAGTACAGCGTGCAGTACCGCCGCGGCGTGCCGCCGGTGGTCAACGAAGAGATCTCGACGCGCATTCTCACGCATGCCATCGAGACGATCGGCTCCGACGTGCTGTGCGACACCCGGCAGTCCGGCGGCGGCGAGGACTTCTCGTGGTATCTCGAGGAGGTGCCCGGCGCGATGGCACGCCTCGGGGTGTGGACGGGCCGCGGCCCGCAGCTCGATCTGCATCAGCCGACGTTCGACCTGGACGAGCGGTCGCTGGCGGTGGGTGTTCGGGTGCTGGTCAACATCATCGACCAAGCCGCCCAGTTCTAGTGGTGTGTCCCGTAATTAATTGATGATTGGTTGGTATGATTCGCCTATGAGGCGACCTGTTCCGGCTCTGCTGGTGTCTGCAGGACAGCGTGAGGTT
>JAJKIB010000428.1 GCA_021154745.1 Mycobacterium sp. | reverse complement strand
TGACAAGATCGTTGTCGTAGTCAGCTGTGGCAAAGGGAATGGGGGCCGCTTGGCCCTCTCCCGCCTCACCAACGAAAGCTAAAGCGATGCCAATCGACATCTTCATTGCGGCTGCCATAGCGGCACTCATGTTGCTTCCAATAGACGCTCGAGCACAGAGCCCTCACCCGGTCAGCGCCGGCAACCCGGCGCCTCGGATCAAGGTTGCGTCTCCGAAGAGTCGTACCTACAAAGTCGGCCAGACACTGACGGTCCGATTCTCATGCATCGCGCTGAATCACTCTCGACGTACAATGTGCAAAAGCACGTTGCTGCACCGAGGTCACAAAGCGCGCAGCGCAAAGAACGGCACGCACATCCGTTTTAAGCGAGCAGGGACCTACTCGCTGAAGGTCTCGACCCGAGACAACAAGCATAACTCGCAGTATCAGACCTTCGCATTCCGTATCAAGTGAAATGACACTGAAAGGACCCACAATGAAACGACTTCTGTTTCTCGTCCTTGTGGCAATGGCGCTCGCGATACCTGCGACTGCCAGCGCCGCGGTGGGCGACGAGATGTTGTCCAACCCCGGCGCCGAGAACGGTAGCCTCGGGTGGGACCAAAACTGGTGGGCCAACTACGCAAACACGCCGGCCCCGGCGTTCACGGTGTCCAGCGATGCGCACAGCGGGACACACAGCCTCCGCGTTGCCTGGTCGAACCGTATCGGTGGGCAGTATGACGGCGATGCCAAGTGGACACAGGGTCCGTTCAACGTGGTTGGCGGGCACTATTACAGCTACTCGGACTGGTACAAGTCGAGCGGCAACACCGAGCTAGCCGTGTGGGTGAACACCACCACCAACCCAGACGCTGCGGGCAAGTGGTATAACCTGGACATCGGCATCGGATCGTCTTCGGAGTGGAAGCAGTACAGCAGCGGGTTCGAGATGCCCGCCAACGCTACACAAGCAGTGTTTGTCCACGTGCTGGACGACAATGGATTTCTGCAGACCGACGACGCCTCAATGATTGATCAGGGCACGACGGCGCAGGGCTTCAACCGGCCAATCGTCACCATCACACAGGACGACGGAACGCCGGACGTGAAGAACACAGCCATCCCAGCGCTCGACGCGCATGGCTTCAAGTCAACGCAGTTCACAATCTCCGGAGTGCTGAATAAGCCCGGAGAGTGGACGAGCGACGACGTGCGTACCATCGCGGCCGACGGTCACGAGATCGGCTCGCATTCGGTCACGCACAAGGATGAGGTGACGGGCACCGACATCAACGGGAACCCCGGCACCATCACCCCTGCCCAGCAGATTGCCGAGCTTCGCGACTCACAGGCGACGTTGCAAAACATCCTCGGAACGCCGGTCACGGACTTCGCGTATCCGTTCGGCTCCTACAACAACGTCGTGTCGAACATCGCAGGAACGTACTACAGCGCCTCACGTGGCGTCGAGAGCGGCTACCAGTCACGTTTCGACACGGCAAGCAGTCTGCAAGGCCTACGAGTCCAGAACATCACGAGGTCCACCGGCGATCCGGCAAACAACGTGCCGCCGATGAGCTTCGCCGACTTCCAGGGCTGGGTCGACTTTGCGATTCAGCACAACCTGTGGCTGATTCTCGTCTACCACGGCGTAAACAACAACCCAGGATCGTTCGACACGACGCCGGCTGCGTTCAATCAGCAGCTCGATTACCTCAAGAGCAAGGGCGTGTCGGTCCAGACGATGCACAGCGCGCTTGACGAGACGCTGCCTCAGGTAGGCCTTCCGGTGACGCCGCCGGCTGACAACCCGCCTAACACGACGATCACAAGTCAACCGCCAGCCTCAACCACGAGCACCAGCGCCACGTTTCAGTTCGTCTCTAACGAGTCCGGTAGCACCTTCGAGTGCAACCTCGACAACGCAGGCTTCACGCCCTGCGTGTCACCGGCGAACTACTCGGTTCTGGCTCTCGGGCAGCACACGCTCAGCGTCCGGGCGACTGACACGACCAATCAGACTGACGCCACACCGGCAACAGCAAGCTGGACAATCGAAGCAGCTCCCACCCCGCCTGATACGACGATCACGTCGGGTCCGAGCAACCCGACCACATCAACGAGCGCGTCATTTGCGTTCAGCTCATCGAAGTCGGGCTCGACGTTCCAGTGCAAGCTCGACAGCGGCTCGTACGCAGCTTGTACCAGCCCGAAGAGCTACACCAACCTGAGCAGAGCGACGCACACGTTCAGCGTGCGGGCCACGGCAGCAGGTCTCACCGATGCGTCACCGGCTACGCAGACGTGGACAATCACCGAAGCCACGCCACCGAGCATCACGATCACCAGACCGGGCAGCGGTAGCACCTACCTGATTGGCAGTGTCGTGAACGCGTCGTACTCGTGCAGCGATGCGTCAGGTATCAGGTCGTGTGTCGGAACGCTCGCCAACGGCGCTCAAATCGACACCTCGGTCCAAAACACGAACGCACGGTTCACCGTCACTGCGGTCGACGCCGTTGGGAACACAGCAACCAAGACGGTCACGTACCGTGTCTGCAATCGGAGTCGCTGCCGCTAACACGCAACCCGCGCCGCTCGGCTCAAGGTCTGTGATCCTGGGCTGGGCGGCGCCTCCGCCACCAGTGTCCGATACCCCACCCGTAGCGCTGTCCAAGCACCATCAGCCGCACATAGGTTTCCAGCGCGATCCTCGGCCCGCCCTCGCTCAGCACGGCCCGACCCGTGTCCTGGAACTCCCGACGCCAACACTCGACCAGCGGCCACAGCATTTCGGGATCGCCTAACAGGACATCCAACGCCGCCAGATCCGCCGGCAACTGCTTCACCCCCACCGGCAACGCGTCCTCTCACTGACACTTCGGATGCCAGGCCAAGAGCGTCAGCATGCACTCCCCTACTGGACGAGAACCTTTTACGTGCAGGGAGGTAGTCACCGTCACACCGCGCGGGACTCTCTCTCTCTCTCTGTCTCTTTCTCGAGCTTTGACGTTGTCCGCCGGGAAATGGCGAACTCTTGATGTACGTCGGAAAACGTCTGGCACTGCGTGGCGGTCCCTATTTGACGCCGGCCGTCACGGGAAATAGTCGTCAGTTCGGCAGTCTCCGCGTCGGCCGCGCAGTAGCGGCTCGAGCTCGCGCCAAAGTCGCGTCCGCACTCACGTTGAGCTGTTCTCGCTCGATTAGCGCAGCATCTCACCGGGAACCGATGGCGTCAAAAGCGGATCGACGACCTGAGCCGGCACGCGGACTCGGCTACAAGCGCATCGATATTCTGAGCGCGGGCGCCGAAACACGCACGGCCGCGAGGCAAATCACTCGAGCGCCGCCTCGCTACTACATCGTTACGCGCGACGGCGCTCCCGGAATCGGCGACGGGCACGGCGCCACGCGCGACTCCGGCAGCCAAGACGGCGGATAGGAGTCGTCGCCCACCGAACCAGCCGTGGCGTCCTCGTAGGTGCTCGCAGACGCCCGGGTTGGACGACCGACAGAAGCGCTACGCGCTCGCGCCTAGTCGACGCGTTGCATCGGCGCGACCTAGGCAGAGTGTCGGGTCGCGATCATCCGGGGTCGAGATCCTCAACTGGCGCTATTGCGCGGACGCGGCGGTCCAGCGCGACTTGCGGTCGGGCCTCCGAGCCGCGATGGACGTCGGGCGACGCGGGCGCAATGGCCGTCCGCGTGTTGGCGGGAACGCGCTGGCCGGCGTGCGTGTCGTGTCCGGACGCGACCGGGCGAGTCAGTGGCTACTCGCCGGCGGTTCGCGTGAAGATCCGCGAGCGCGTGATAGGACCGACGAATATCCGGCGGGTCCCGTGCTGGAGCTCGCGCCGGCGCCGAGCGCCGGACGCGCTGGGAGGCTTCGATGCGCCATGCCGTGGGCGCGGGCTGTGTACGCGAGCGGGGAAGGAAGCCGGCTGGTCGACTGGTTTGGGAGCGAGGGCGGTGCCTGCAGCCGCCAGGACCCGGGTACTACCGACCGATGAGATATTGGTCGCGCGTCCGGCCGCTGACGGTCCGGTTGCGCCCGCCCTGCTTGGCCAGATAGAGCAGCTCGTCGGCGGAGGCCAGCAGCGCGTGCGCGTCGGCCATCCCGTCCCATTCGGCCACTCCCGCAGAACCGGTGATCCCGGCCGGCATCGCCGCTCGCAGGCGCTCGGCGAGGTGTTCTCCGGTCTCGACATCGCCGCCCGGTAGCAGCACCGCGAATTCCTCGCCCCCCACCCGCGCCAGCAGGTCCGACGGCCGCACCTGCGCCGACCAAGCGGTCGCGATCGTCTGCAGGATGCGATCTCCCTGCTGGTGCCCGTGCTCGTCGTTGATGCGCTTGAAATGATCGACGTCCAGGATCACCACGCACAACGGGGCGACGCGGCGACGCGCCGCCGCCATCGCGCGCGCAACCGCATCGTCCCACGCACGCCGGTTCGCGACCCCGGTCAGCGGATCGGTGCCCGCGAGCGTCTCGAGCTGCTCGATCAAGCGCGCTCGATCTCTCAATACGGCGCGTAGCCGGCCCGTCAGTCCGTGCACCGTGAACCCGACGATCGCGGCCACGACGACAAACATCGCTCCGCCGCGCCACATCGCAACCGGATAGGCGGGCGCGCCGATCACCACGAAGGGAAAGTAGAGAACGGCCGCGGTGGCGACGAGTACGGCGATCAGCTGAGCGCGGGTCCCGTACAGGGCCACCCAGAAGATGGGAAGCAGCGTCAGCGACGACAACCCGCTGCCCGCGCCGCCGGCGGCATCACGGAGAACCCCGACGGCCAGCAGGTACGCGAACGCCGGCAGCGCACGCGTCCACGTCGGCACGCGCGGCCAGGGCACGAGCACCACGACGGCCGACAACGCGACGGTCAACGCGAGGGACACGCCAAGCTCCGCGACGTCCACCCGGCTACCGATCAAACCCAGCGCGAGACCCAGGACCGTGGCGCCGGCGAACGGCGCCAGCCGACGCAGCGTCACCGACGGAGCAAGACAGTCCACAACCCAACTGATCGGCCACGCCCCGCCGAAGCTTGACCGCAGGTCAACGGCACCCAGACGGGCGCCATGCCGCACGGCGCTTGCCATCACCCCCGACCACGCACCACGCCACCATCCGGCCGCTCGACTATCGCTATGAACGTTGCAGATGGGCGCGCGTCTGACGGGTCAGCACCCCTGCGAGCAGCGAGGCGAGGATCCGCAAGGCGCCGCGGCGTCGAGGCCGAGCTCGAAGGTCACGCGCGCGACGCCGTCGTCGGGCGCGAAGGTCGCGACGCCACGCGGCCGGATCGGCCCCACCGAGCGTTCGGAACGCGGATCGCTGAGCCCGCTCGTTCTTGGCGATCGCGTACCCGGCCGAGGGTTCACGTCCGAGCAGCTTGGGTGTTTCCACGCCGCGCGTGCCCGGCCGCACCTCCCCGGGAGTGGTCACCTCGGCCTACACCAGCTTTGGCTGCCCTCCGCGCGGCGGGCGTACTGGGCGTAGCCGTCGAACACGGCCTAAACGCGAGCCACGATGAGCACACCCGCGTGCACATCAGGCATCAACGAAGCGTGTGCGCGCGCACGGGACGGCGTCCACCGGCCCTGGGCTACAGCGCTCGGGACGCACATGAGTTCGTCCGAGACCGGCGTGAGCGCGACGCTCAGCGATCCGGCCGCAGTCGTCGAGAAACGACACAGGCGAGTGTTCAAGCACGAGCAGTTCTCCGGCATCGTGGAGTTTGCATGGCCAAGTCCATTGCAATCGAGCGTAACCCGATCCCGCCCGATGACGCCCGCGACTCGACGGTGAGCAACCCGCAGGTGACGATGTTCCGAAGCTCCACTTCGTCGAGAAACGACACTTTCCCGTGCCGAGAACGGCTCGTGCGTCTGCCGAGGTAGAAGCGAGCGACGACCGCCGAATCGGACGGGGAGGAACGCTTAGGTTACTTCCTGCGGAATAAGTGACGGTGGTCTTGCGGGGTCGTTCCGTCCGGCCTGATCAGCAGAGTTCCCTGCAAATGAGCGGGTTTCTGGTCGAGGAGGTCGGGTGTGCTGACGCTGGCGGCGGGGCAGGCGGAGTCGTTGTGGGACGAGGCGTTGCCGGCCGAGGTGCGGGAATTGCCGGCGGATCTCGCGGCGCTGGATCGGGTGCTGGAAGATCCCGAGCTTTTGGCGCCGCTGGCGCGGCAGTTCTTCCGGGAGCTGGCGGCTGGGCGGGCCGTGGTGTTGGATGGGCGCCCGACGATCGCGATGGAGACCTACGTGCGCCTGATGGTGCTCAAGCAGCGCTATCGCTGGGGGTATCGCACGTTGGTGGCGGAGGTCTCGGACTCGATTCATCTGCGGCGGTTTTGCCGGATCTCGCTCTCGGAGCGGGTGCCGGACGAGTCGACGGTGCGCAAGCTCACGCGCCGGTTCGGCGCGGAAACAGTGAGCGAGCTGACCAGGGCGCTGATCGTCACGGCGACCAGGGAGAAGCGGTTCCGGCCACGGGCGGTGAGGATCGACTCGACGGTGATCGAGGCCGACATCAAGCATCCGACCGACGCGGGCCTGGCGTCGGCCGGCGTCAGGGTGTTGGCCCGGGAGGCTCGCAAGCTGGCGGCATTGGTCGGCGAGAAGACGCGGCGGGTCAGGGATCGCTCGCGGGCGATGGGTCGGCGGTTGCGGTCGATCAGCCGCACGATCCGCCGCCGCTCGGGGGAGGCAAAGGCCGAGGTGCTCAAGCTCACCGGCGAGACGGGCAAGCTGCTGGAGAAATCGGTGACCGAAGCCCGCAGGCTCGCCGCTGTGGCCAGGCGCCGGGCGCGGGGCCGCGGGGCGCGAGCGAAGCTGCGGGCGGCCGCGGGGTTGGAGGAGCTCGCCGACCGCTGCGAGAAGGTGGTGCAGCAGATCACCCGGCGGCTGGCCGGCCAGCCGATCACCGACCGGATCGTGTCGCTGTTCGACGCCGATGCGCGGCCGATCCGCAAGGGCAAGCTCGGCAAGCCGAACGAGTTCGGATACGTCACCCAGCTCGCCGAAGTGACCGAGAACACCAAGCGCGGCGCGCGGGGATTGATCCTGCCGGCCTCAACCGAGGTCGGCAACCCAGCCGAGAACACGCTGCTGCCGGCGACGGTCGCCGAACTCGAACGGCTCGGGATCCGGCCGCGAGAGGTCGCGCTCGACGGTGGCTTTATGCCCGGTCCGACCAACCACGCGCTCACGCCGCTGGAGCCCGACCAGGTGTTCATCGCGGGCCGCCAGCAACCCGCGTCCCGACGCAGCAGTCGCCGGCTGCGGCGCTACCGCACCGGCGCCGAGGGACGGATCAGCCACCTCAAGCGCCGCTACGCACTGGACCGCAGCCGGCTCAAGGGCAACGAGGGCCAGCAGATCTGGACTGAATGGGCGATCCTGGCCTACAACGCCGACACGCTCGCCGTCCGGACCCACTGAGACACTCGAACCCAGCTCCTTCGACCGGAGCCAAACTCACTCACTGCGAACGGCCGCGCTCATCCCGGCGCGGCCGTTTCGTCTCACCAGGGTTAATCCGCGGCAAGTAGCTA
>JAJKIB010000427.1 GCA_021154745.1 Mycobacterium sp. | reverse complement strand
GGCGACGTTGAGGCGAAGGGCCAAGGGAGCGGGTTGCACTGCCTGGTCTTCAACCAAGAAGTGGGCATGAGTCCTACCAAAGACGCAGCGGGTTTCTACCGAGTCTGTGGCCCGACCTCAAGTGCTGACTTGCCCGACACCGACGATGATGCAATGAATGTCTACCTGCAGAACGGCTCCTTCAGCAGGCAGAACGCCGACCTAATAGCACCCCAGACATTTATCTACCAAGAGTCGAGCCCCAGTTTCGGCGGTAGCCCTAGCGTACGGATCAACCTAGGGACAGGAACCTCCGGCGGCAGTGGCGTCACCGGGACGCTGTTCCTGACGGCGCCAACCACCGGACCGTTTGCAAACCTGGCGCTGTGGACCGAAAACCCGGCGACCTCTACTGACCCAAATGCGCTTGGTGCGCAGACAAACATCGCGCTGGAGGGCATTTTCTTCGTACCAAATGGTCAGGTGGAGTTCTCCGGCAACGCGACCTATCTGGGACCGCCGCGAGCCCAGTTCGTGGCTTGGCGACTGAGCACTGTGGGTGGCTCGCAACTCATCATGGTTCCGGACGCAGACCGCACGTTGACGATCCCTGTCGGCGGAGTACGACTTATCAGGTAGGCGTCATACCCTGGGCGCGTGATCGCCCGACGTGTCCTGCTGGCACTTGCCGACAGTGTGCGTGTCCAGAACCTCGTGACGACGGCACCCGGCATCAGCTCGGTTGTTACCAGGTTTGCCGCCGGCGACACCGACGACGACGCCATACGCACCACGCAGGAACTGGAGCAAGCCGGATTCGCCGTTTCGTTGGACTACCTCGGCGAACACACCTTGGACCGGCATCAGGCAGACCGGACAGCGGATGCCTACGTGCACATTCTTAAACGACTGGACGAGGCCGGACTGTCCCCGCAGGCAGAAGTCTCGGTAAAGCTATCGGCGGTCGGACAGGCGCTGCCTGCGGACGGCATAGAGATTGCGACGGCAAATGCCCGACGCATCTGCGAGGCGGCGTCGTCAGCTCAGACCGTGGTCACGCTGGATATGGAAGACCACACAACGACCGACAACACGCTGACGACTCTTCACCAGCTCCGCCAGGACTTCCCCAACACCGGTGCCGTGCTCCAGGCGTACCTGTACCGCACCGAGGCGGACTGCCGCGATCTTGCAGGAGCAGGCTCGCGGGTGAGGTTGTGCAAAGGCGCGTATAACGAGCCTGATTCGGTCGCGCTGCAGGATCGGCACGATGTCGACCTGTCGTATGTCCGATGCATGAAGATCCTGCTCGGTGGTGAAGGCCATCCGATGTTCGCGACCCATGACAGCAGATTGATCGCCATCGCCGAGGCACTTATCGAGCGGTATCGCAGACCACCAAGCTCATACGAGTTCCAGATGCTCTACGGCGTGCGAAACGAGGAGCAGCGACGGCTCCTCGACGCCGGACGCACCTTCCGCGTCTACGTGCCATATGGAACCGAGTGGTACGCCTATCTCGTTCGACGCATGGCAGAGAGGCCTGCCAACCTCGCACTTGGAATACGTGCCATCCTTGATCACAGGTGAACATCAAGTGACGTCGCCGATGACACCGTGTAGCAGCGAAAGGGGAGTCCATGTCTGACCGCGTCGCCATTCTCGGTGCCGGCAAGATGGGCGAGGCGCTGCTCTCCGGCTTGCTGCGTGCCGGCAGGTCTGCGTCGGACTTGGTCGTCACCACCCACGACACCGCACGTGCGCAGACGCTCAGTGACCGCTATGGCGTTGAGGTCATCGAGAACGTCGAGGCTGTGAAGTCGGCTGACACTGTCGTCATAACCGTGAAGCCACAAGACATGGGAGCCCTGCTTGACGAGGTCTCCTCACACATCTCAGCTGACCAGCTTGTCGTGTCCGTCGCAGCTGGCATCACGACCGGCTTCATCGAGCGCCGGATACCCGCCGATGCTGCGGTCGTAAGGGTGATGTCCAACACTCCCGTCCTGGTTGACGAAGCAATGAGCGCACTCTCCGCGGGATCGCATGCTGGTGAGTCCCACCTGGCGCGTGCCGAGTCTTTGTTACAACCCGTTGGCCGCACGATCCGGGTGCCCGAGTCACAGCAGGACGCGGTCACCGCACTTTCGGGAAGCGGTCCGGCGTATTTTTTCTACCTCGTTGAAGCCATGACGGACGCCGGGATCCTGTTGGGATTGCCGCGCGCAGTTGCACACGACCTCATCGTGCAGACCGCCATCGGCAGTGCCGTCATGCTTCGTGACTCGGGAGAACCGCCGCAGTCGCTTCGCGAAGCCGTCATGTCGCCGGCAGGAACGACGATCGCAGCCATTCGCGAGATGGAAGACCACAAGGTACGAGCGGCGTTCCTCGCAGCGCTAGAGGCAGCGCGCGACCGTAGCCGCGAGCTGTCGTCAGGCCACGAGTGACGTGATCTGTCACGTCGTGCTGACCTGCACCACATGAGTACGCACACAGCGGTTTTTTGGGACGACGCGATGCTGGCGTACAACTTTGGCCGTTCGCATCCGATGAGTCCGGTGCGGCTTGACCTCACGATGCGACTGGCATCCGACCTCGGTGTACTGGACCACCTCGAAGTCGTGAGCCCCGAGCCAGCCGACGTAGACGAGCTCGCGCGCGTCCACACCGCCGAGTTCATCGAAGCCGTGCAGCAGGCCAGTAGGACACCAGAAGATGCGGCATACCAACATGGGTTAGGTACACCTGACGTGCCTGCCTTTGAAGGTATGCATGAGGCATCGGCCATGATCGCCGGCGCAACCTTGGCAGCGGCCCGCGCAGTTCACGACGGCGAGCTCGCGCACGGGATCAGTCCGGCCGGCGGCTTGCACCATGCAATGCCTGATGCCGCAGCGGGTTTTTGTGTGTACAACGACGTCGCGCTTGCGATTGCCTTCCTGCTGGACGCCGGCGTCGAGCGCGTCGCGTATATCGATGTCGACGTGCACCACGGAGACGGCGTCGAGCACATCTTCTGGAATGACCCGCGAGTCATGACGATCTCTATACATGAAAGTCCACGATCGCTGTACCCCGGAACCGGGTGGTCTGACGATGTCGGTGGTCCAAGTGCCCAAGGGTTTTCCGTCAACATCCCGTTGCCTGCTGGTACCGGTGATACGGGCTGGCTAAGGGCACTCTGCTCTGTGGCACCCCAACTGCTGGCAGCCTTCTCACCACAAGTGGTTGTCTCGCAACACGGTTGTGACAGCCACGTTCTCGATCCGCTCGCTCACCTGTCGCTCAGCGTCGACGGCCAGCGGCGCGCCGCCGAGCTGGTACATGGCTGGGCACATGAGTTCGCGGGCGGAAAGTGGGTCGCCTCAGGCGGCGGCGGCTACGCCGTCGTCGATGTCGTTCCCCGGATCTGGACGCTGCTCATGGCCGAGCTGTCCGGGCACCCGATCCCCGCCGAGACGCCAGTCCCAGAAGCGTGGCGGCGCTATGTCGCCGAGCGGCTGGACCAGGTCGCTCCACTCCGCATGACTGATGGCGCAACTCCCGTCGTCAGCGACTGGAGCGCCGGGTATGACCCTGCGGACCCGGTTGACCGCGCGATCTCGTCGACCCGGCGAGCGGTGTTCCCGCATCAGGGGCTGTCCGGTTAGACCCATTCACCCCCTGGGCGCGGCCGATCGGGTGACCATCGGCCGGGTGATCACTCAGATTTACTGTTCCCTCCCGTCACATCCGTCACTACGGTGAGGCGAGCGCGTGATCAGTTAGAGGCGGGACGGGAAGCCGCCCATGGTCGCGTCCAAGCTGGGGGAGCGGGTGACCAATGGGGCAGGACCAGGCACCGGAAGGTGGGGCCACGTTTCTGACCGTGGCTGAAGTGGCTGCCATGATGCGGGTCTCGAAGATGACGGTGTACCGATTGGTGCACTCCGGCGAATTGCCAGCAGTTCGTGTTGGCCGATCGTTTCGGGTGCCGGCGGAGGCCGTCGGCACGTATTTGCGCGACTCCTTCTACGAAGCAGGCTGACACCGCAGCGAGCCTCCGCCGGTGAGGCCGCAGCGGCCGACTGGGTTTGTGTGCCCTGAGGCAGGTACCCTGGTGTGCCGGTCCGCGGCTTTCCCCGCGCACCTTCCCTCCGGAAAGAGATCAACGTGGGTTCTGTCGTCAAGAAGCGGCGCAAGCGGATGGCCACGAAGAAGCACCGCAAGCTGCTGCGCAAGACGCGCGTTCAACGTCGTAACAAGAAGTAGTCGCCCAGAGCTCTTTTCCGGGAGGTCGCCATGGCGCGCGTCGTGCTCGTGACCGGCGTCTCTCGCTACCTCGGTGGCCGGTTGGCCAAGGCGATCTCCAAGCACCCCGAGGTCGACCGCGTCGTAGGTGTCGACCTGATTCCCCCACCAGACGACATCGGTGAGACCGACTTCGTCAGAGCCGACATCCGCAATCCCGTCATCGCCAAAGTCATCAAGGCGGCTGGTGTCGACACCGTCGTGCACATGAACGTCATCGCTACTCCTGTTGGCGCAGCCGGTCGGTCGGCGATGAAAGAGATTAATGTCATCGGCACGATGCAGCTGCTTGCTGCCTGTCAGAGATCGACGACGGTGACCCAAGTCGTTGTGAAGTCGTCGGCAAGTGTTTACGGCGTTTCACCTCAGGACCCAGCGGTCTTTACCGAAGGCATGGAGGCGGTCCGACTGCCGCGGTCCGGTTTCGCCAAGGATTCCATCGAGGTCGAGAGCTACGTTCGCGGTTTTGCGCGCCGGCGTCCTGATGTCTCGGTGACAATGTTGCGGTTCGCGAACATCATGGGTCCCGGAATTGACACCCCGATGACGCGCTACTTCTCACTTCCGGTCGTCCCGACCGTGATGGGCTTTGACGGCAGGATCCAACTCACCCACGAAGACGATGCGCTAGCGAGCCTGGAGCTCTGCACCGTCGGAGATGTCGGCGGCACCTTCAACGTGGCCGGACCAGGAGTCGTCATGCTTTCGCAGGCAATATCTCGTGCTGGACGCGTCAACCTCCCACTGCCGACGCCAATGGCCTCCCTCACGCGAGACGTTGTGCGCCGCTTCGGTTACATCGACTTCACCTCAGAGCAAGTCGAATACCTCAAGTACGGACGCGTGATGGATACCTCGCGCATTGCTGACCGAACTAGCTTCGAGCCCAAATACTCGACGAAGGAAACGTTCGACTCCTTCCTCCGCGCGCACCCGCTAGGGCGCGTTGTTCCCTGGAGCGCAGCGACCGACGAGCCGAGCGCGTCTGTCACACACATTGGTGGTGGGTGAGATGAACGACGCACAGGTCATTCCGATCAACCCGCAGCCTGATGGGAACCAAGAGAGCGAATCCTTTCCCGGAGAGCGGCAACTGGCGGCGGGGCTGCGCTTTCTGCGTCGACGCGTCGAGGGTTCCTACGAGGTCGACGACTTCGGTTTCGACCGGGAGCTCACCCGCGAGCTGCTGGTGCCGATGCTTAGGCCGCTCTACGAGAAATGGTTCCGCGTCGAGCTTCACGGACTTCACCACATCCCCGATCACGGTGGTGCCCTGATCGTTGCGAACCACTCGGGCACCATTGCGCTTGACGCGTTGATGACTCAGGTCGCCGTTGCCGACCAGCATCCAGCGCACCGAGATCTGCGGATACTCGGAGCCGACCTCGTCTTCGCACTCCCGTTCGTCGGCACACTCGCTCGTCGTGCCGGCCACACGCTGGCCTGTAACCCCGATGCCGAACGACTGCTTGAGGCAGGTGAGCTGGTCGGGGTCTGGCCAGAAGGCTTCAAGGGAATCGGCAAGCCTTATTCGGAGCGCTACCGGCTGCAGCGCTTCGGACGAGGCGGCTTTGTCTCGGCAGCCCTCCGTGCACGCGTGCCGATCATCCCGACGTCAATCGTCGGAGCAGAAGAGATCTATCCGATTCTTGCTGAGGCGAAGGTCCTCGCCCGCTTGCTTGGCCTTCCGTACTTCCCCATCACGCCGACGTTCCCCTGGCTTGGGCCACTTGGCATGGTCCCGCTGCCCAGCAAGTGGCACATCGAGTTCGGCGAACCGATAGAGACAGACGTTTTCACCGAGGGCGCCGCCGACGACCCGATGCTGATGTTCAACCTGACCGACCAAGTGCGCGAGACGATTCAGCACACGCTCTACAAGCTGCTGATGCAGCGGCGCAGCGTCTTCTTCTGAGTCTTCTTCTGAGTCGAGGCTCAGCGGCGGCGCTTGCTTGAGATGACACCGGCCGCAACACCTGCTGCAGCCCCAGCGACCAAGGCAGACGGGACTCCGATGCGGGCAGCTTTTCGTCCGGTGCGGTAGTCGTACACGTGCCAACCCATGGCTCTGGCATGCCTGCGGAGCGCCTTGTCAGGATTGATCGCGACCGGATGCCCAACGAGACTCAACATCGGGATGTCGTTGGAGGAGTCTGAGTAGGCAGCGCATCGGGCTAGGTCAAGGTCCTCTCGCTCGGCCAACGCCCGCACTGCCTCTGCCTTCGCTGGTCCATGCAGGGGTGCGCCAGCCAACCGGCCGGAGTAGCAACCGTCGACGATCTCCGACACCGTCCCAAGCGCCCCCGTCAGTCCCAGCTTGCGAGCAATCAGGCCGGCAAGCTCGACCGGCGCGGCCGACACCAACCACACGCGCTGCCCATCGTGGAGATGCTGCCTGGCAAGCGCTATCGCCTCTTCATACAGCTTGCCCTCAAACCGCTCGTCAAAGATCTCGTCGCCCAGCGAGATGACTTCTTCAACGCTGTGTCCCGCGACAAAGCTGAGTGCGGCGTCAATTGCCGAGACCATGTCGTCCAAGTCCTCAGCGCCCTGAACGCGAAACTTTGCCTGCTTCCAAGCGAACTCTGACACGTCGCGGAACGTGAAGAACTTGCGCTTTGCCAGACCTCGAGCGAGATGGAATAGCGACGCGCCACGGATGATCGTGTTGTCGATGTCGAAGAAAGCTGCGGAATGCGTGTCGATGTGCAGCTCTTGGGTTGTCTCCGCACGCGCTGCAGCCGCTTCTCCCGCTACGACAGCAGGTGGGCGGCGTCCGGAGATCGAGGTCACGGACATCAGCCTAAGAGCGGCTAGGCGGCGACCGATCCCCATGCGTGAAGCACCCACTGAGTACGACACCTCAACGAGCTACCGTCTCCATGACGGCCGAGAAGTCGAGTGCCGAGACGATCGGGTCGTTGCCGTGCCGGTGTGCCCGCCGGTCCGCGATTTTCTCTCTGGCGGCTTGAAGCTTGTCGCGCAATATCTCGCGAGGACTCGGCGGTGCAACAACCGTCGGGACCGGAACCGTTGTCGTTGGCGTGCTCGTCGAGGTTGTCGAGCTCGTTGGACCGGTGCTGGTGCTTCCGGGACTACCCGCCCCGCCCCCGCTGTTGCCGCCGCCGGTCGGTGATGATGAGCCAGAGTTGAGCGGGGTGC
>JAJKIB010000426.1 GCA_021154745.1 Mycobacterium sp. | reverse complement strand
CCAGGTCCAGCTGGATGCCGGGACCCGCCAGTCTGCGCACGAATCCGCCGTCAGGCAGCGCCACGGCCGCTTCTTCAGCCGGGAGCGAACCGATGCCGAGCGTGTTGAGCACCCGCGGGTCGGCCAGGTCTGGCCCGAGCAGCGACAACACCGCCAGATCAGCCGGTTCGACCGCGACGTCGGACCAGAACACCATCTTGCGCAGGTAGGTCAGCAGCGGTTCCCCGCGCCAGGGCTCGGTGTCCAGATACGTGACGCCATCGAGCTGCGTCTGGATCCAGTGATCTTCGACACGGCCCTGCCCGTCGAGGCTCAGGTTCTGCGTCACCGCGCCGTCGGGAAGGTCGCTGACGTGCTGGGACGAGATGCTGTGCAGCCAAGTCTTGCGGTCGTTGCCGGTGAGCGTCAGCACGGCCCGGTGGGAGCGGTCGACGACGACGGCTCCGTCAGTGGCCGCGCGCTGCTCGCCTAGCGGGTCGCCGTAATGCCAGACGGCACCGGCGTCCGGCCCGGTGTCAGGCGCGGGAACTGCGGACATGTCTTCAACTCTACGGCGCTACGCTTCTGAGCCATGGCGAGCCAACCCAGCGTCGTAGTCACGCTCGACGGTGAACTGCATGACCCTGCGGCGCCGTTACTTCACGCCGATGACCTCGCGGTTGTGCGCGGGGACGGCATCTTCGAGTCGCTGCTGGTCCGCGACGGCAGGCCATGCCTGCTGGAGGCGCACCTTGGGCGGTTGACGCAGTCGGCGCGGATGACCGACCTGCCGCCACCGGACCTGCCGCGCTGGCGTGCGGCCGCCGCGACCGCGGCATCGACCTGGACGGCGCAAGGTGGCGACGAGGGCGTGATGCGGCTGATCTACAGCCGCGGACGCGAGAGCGGTTCGGCACCGACGGCGTTCGTCTTGGTGGGCCCGCTGCCCGCCCGGGTGGCCGCCGTGCGCCGCGACGGGCTGGCCGCGATGACGCTCGCCCGCGGGTTGCCGTCGGATGGGACGGCCGACATGCCGTGGCTGCTGGCGGGTGCGAAGACCCTGTCCTATGCCGTGAATATGGCGGCGCTGCGGCACGCCGAGCGGCACGGGGCGGGCGACGTGATCTTCGTCAGCTCCGACGGCTACATCCTGGAGGGTCCGCGCTCGACGGTGGTGATCGCGACCGAGCTCGACGGTAATCCCGCGCTGCTGACGCCGCCGCCGTGGTATCCGATCCTGCGCGGCACTACGCAGCAGGCGCTGTTCGAGGTGGCCCGTAACAAGGGCTACGACTGCGACTACCGCAGCCTGTGTCCAGCGGATCTCCTTGCAGCACATGGGATTTGGCTGGTGTCGAGCATCACGCTCGCGGCGCGGGTCCATACGCTGGACGGCCGGCTGCTGCCGCCGGCGCCCTTGGCGGGCGAATTCGCGGAGTTGGTCGACGCCGCAATCTTGAGCGATCGCTGAGCGCCACCGAAACCGATAAGACATCCTGGATGAGTGGGGGACGGCAGGGCTGACGAGCGGCTGACGCGCTGGCAGCGGCTGGTGTTGCGCCGCGTGGTCAGGCACGCGGGCAGGCGGCCGGGACAGCCGCTGACACCAGGAGACTGGAAGGCGTACTTCGACCTTTCGACCACAAGGACCACGCGGGCGGCCTATCGGTTCCTGCGCTCCCTACCGTCGAGTCCACGGTGCGGCATGTGCGGTGCCCCCTTCGCCGGCATCGGCAGCCGGCTGGTTCGACCGCTTGGCTATCGCCCTTCGCGCAAGAACCCGAGCCTGTGTGCGACGTGTGTCGAGCTTGCGCCGCCCGGCGGCATGACGACAGAGGTGGGTGTCATGTTCGCGGACCTGCGCGGATTCACGACACGCTCCGAGTCGCTCACACCGCAGGAGGCGAGCGCGCTATTGCGTCGCTTGTACGCGGTCGCGGAGGAGGTGCTCTTTCCAGAAGCCTTGATCGACAAGTTGATCGGTGACGAAGTGATGGCGCTATACCTACCGGTGTTCGTTGCCGAATGCGGTTGGTCGCCTGATGACACCGACCGGCGCACGGTGGCGAACGTCATGCTCGGCCATGCGCGCCGGTTGCTCGAAGGTCTCGGCTACGGCAGTCCCGAAGGTCCGGCACTCGAGCTCGGCATAGGGCTCGACTACGGCGAAGCGTTCGTCGGCAACATCGGCGGCGGCACCGCAGTCAGTGACTTCACGGCAATCGGTGATGTCGTGAACACCGCAGCGCGGTTGCAGTCATACGCGAGCAGCGGCGAGGTACTGGTGGCTCAACGCCTCGCGCGGTTTCTCGACGAACCGGCCGGTGCACTCGAGCATGTCGCGGTCAAGGGCAAGCACGACCCCGTCGCTGCGCAACGGGTGCGCTGGTTCGAGAGCCCGAATCCGACCTAAATCGGTTGTCGCCGTGCGGATGCGCAGGTACCGTCGCTGGTACACGAGGAAGGAGGTGGTCCGACCAATTGATTGACATACGGACATGTGAGGTGGCTGCGAGCTAGCAGCGCAGGGAATGAGCTAAACGCTCTTCGCGCAAGCGCTCACCGCAACCCGCGCGCTGGCGAATTCCCCGCAGTCACCCGGCCCCCGAGCCCCTCGGTTTTGTCCAACCAGGTACGACGGCTCGGGGGCCGCTCCATGTCTGGGCCGGCAATACTGGCGCCCGTTAGCCGGGTGCGCGATGATGCGCCCCATGCGCAACGTGCGGAGGCTGGCCGCGCTTATAGCGGCGGCCGCCCTCGCGGCGACCACCGCATGCGCGCCGATCTCCAACAAGACCGCGTCGGGCCCGCCCGACAAGTGCACGAAGGATGCGCTGGGCACGCTGTATCGGGGCATCTTCACGTTCGGCACGGACCAGCCGGTCTACCCGCCGTGGTACATGGGCGACAACCCCGCCAGCGGCGAGGGGTTCGAAGCGGCGCTCGCCTACGCCATCGCGGCCAAGATGCACTACTCGCGCGACGACGTGCGCTGGGTGCGAGTGCCCTTCAATGCCGCACTGGCTCCCGGTCCAAAGACGTTCGACGCCAACCTATCTGAGTTCTCGATCACCGAGCAGCGCAGGGCCGCGGTGGATTTCTCCTCGCCGTACTTCGACGTGACGCAGGCCGTCGTCACGGTCAAGTCGTCGCCCGCGGCGGGCGTCAAGACGGTGCAGCAGCTGAAGCGACTGCGGCTTGGTGTGCAGGTCGGCACCACCAGTTACACCGCAGCGACGTCGGTGGACGGCGAGGTTCCGGTCGAGGTGTACAACACCAACGGCGACGCCAAGCTGGCGCTGAGCAACCATGAGATCGATGCGGTGGTGGCCGACCTGCCAACCGCTTTCACGGTCGCCAACGAGCTCCGCGACGGTTTGATGGTCGGCCAATTGCCCAGTGGCTCAGGGGATATCGAACAACTCGGCATCGTGCTCGACAAGGACAGCCCGCTGACTCGTTGCGTGTCATGGGCCGTTGACACTCTCCACGGGGACGGCACGCTGGGCCGGTTGGAGCAACAGTGGCTCACCGATGCCGGCAAGGCGCCCGTGCTTGCTTAGCCGGCCGGTCCCGGCCCGAGTGATGAGCACGATTCCATGGCGCGGTGCCAGGTGTCCTGGTTGACGCCGGGCGGCGGGCCGGACGCCGGACCCGGCGCGGAGGGCACGCCGTGCTCGCTCAAGCAGTGCGCGAAACCGCCGTGGACGGTCGGGGCGACCGACGTCGACGACTGTTCTGGCGATGGCGTGTTCGACGAGCATGCGGCAAGCAGTCCCGCCGCGGCGAGCCCCGCGGCCAGCGATCTCACCCGCACTAGCCGACGAACCTCGACAGCCGGGCGGACAGATGCGGCACCAGACCGCCGTCGGCGTCCACCCGTTCCTCCACATAGGCCAGGTCGCCGCCCTCGACGATGCCGTAGAGCCGCTTGGCCCCGCCGACCAGCATTCCGGACTTGCTGCGCGCCAGCGCGTCTGTGACCAGCTCCCACGAGGACTGGTTGAGTGGCCTGCCGTAGAACAGTTCGACATAGCCCGCGGAGTGCGCCAGCAGCAGCTCGATGGCCTGGGACTCCGAAATATCAGCAGGGTCGTTGACGAACCGCCAGAAGCCCGTCTCCCGCAGGGCGGGTGCTTCGTAGTCTCCGGTGTCGGTCAGCCGCCAGGACCGCGCCTCCCAGTTCAGGTAGTCGCCGCCGTCGTGCGACACCACGATCTGCTGTCCGAAGCGGTAGTCGCCGCTGGTTCCGCGGCCCTCACCCTCGCCGCGCCACACGCCCACCAGAGGCAGCAGCGCGAGCAGCGCGTCGTTGAGGTTGGCGCCCTTACGCAGATTGGCGGTATCGGCGGGCAGCGGCAGATCCTCGAACACCGGGATGTTGCGGGCCGCCGTTGTCTTGGCTCGTTCGGCTGCCGCCGCGACGGCTTCGTCGCCTGACGTCACGACTCGTCGGTGATGAGGCGGTACAGCGTGTACAGCGCGAACCACGTGATGAGCACGACGGCCGCGACGAGCATGATCTCGAAGAACAGCACCACGGCAGCGAGTCTAGCCGCCGGGGCCCCAACGAATCTCGGCGGCCGACGTTGTCAGGCGACCTTGACGTCGACCTCGTGGATGCCCGCGCCGGACGGTGCCACGCTGGCGTCGCCGTTGCCTGCTGGTGACAGCGCGCGCAGCGTCCACGTGCCAGGAGCGGCGAAGAACCGGAAGTCACCGGTCGCCGACGCGACGACCTCGGCGGTGAACTCGTCGGAGGAGTCGAGCAGCCGCACGAACGCACCGCCGACCGCCTGACCCGAGCCGTCGACAACCCGGCCGGTGATTACCGTCTCCTTCTCGAGGTCAACGCTGGCGGGCAACGTCAGGCCTTGCTTCGGTGCAGAGCACATATCAACTTCCCAACTCGATCGGGGCGCCCACCAGGGAGCCGTATTCCGTCCAACTGCCGTCGTAGTTCTTTACGTTCTTGTGTCCCAACAGTTCCTGCAGCACGAACCAGGTGTGCGACGAGCGCTCACCGATCCGGCAGTAGGCGATGGTCTCCTTCTCGCCGTCCAAGCCCGCCTCGGCGTACAGCTTGGCCAGGTCCTCATCGGACTTGAACGTGCCGTCCTCGTTGGCCGCCTTGCTCCACGGAACGTTGATGGCGCCCGGGATATGCCGCGGGCGCTGGCTCTGCTCCTGCGGCAGGTGCGCGGGAGCGAGGATCTTGCCGGAGAACTCGTCGGGGGAGCGCACGTCGACCAGGTTCTTCTT
>JAJKIB010000425.1 GCA_021154745.1 Mycobacterium sp. | reverse complement strand
GGCCGAGCAACTCGGATACCACGAGGTGTCCGGCAACGATCACCTGAGCACGCAGCGGTTCGTACGGGACGCATGGCCGCAGCCGCCGGACTACTTCGAGCCGCTGATGATGCTGGCCACCATCGCCGCGAAGACGTCGGTGGTGCGGCTGGGCACCGGCATCCTGGTGCTGCCGATGCGCGAACCGGTGTTGCTGGCCAAGCAGATCGCCACACTCGACCACATCAGCAGCGGCCGAGTCACCCTGGCGGTGGCCGCGGGCGGATACCGCGACGAATTCGAAAGCGTGGTACCGGATCTCGCCGACGCATCGCGGATCGACCTGAGGGCATCGAGTCGCTTCGTGTGCTGTTCGAGCGGCCCCGGTCCACCTACGAAGGCAAGTACCGGCGCTTCCTCGACGTCGAGTCGTATCCGAAACCGGTGCAGACCCCGTTGCCGATCTTCTCGGGCGGCAACGGCAAGGGAGCGCTTCAGCGCGCGGGTGAGCGCTGCGAAGGTTGGCTGCCCGCCAAGATCGGGCCCGCCGACATCGCCGCAGGCCGGGCCAAGGTCGCGACGTACGCCCGCGCCGCGGGCCGTGACCCGGCAGCCGTCACGATCGGCCTGCAATCGGTTGTGTGCATTGCGGATACGACGCAGGAGGCGCGCGACCGTCTCGAGCGGTCCACCTTCGATCTGTTTCGCCGGTCGCTGAAGGACACCATGATGAAGGGCGTCGACCTGGACAAGTACCTCGCCGACAACCTCATCGGTACCCCGGACGAGGTCTGTGCCAAGGTCGCGGCCTTCGAAGAGGCCGGCCTCGACGGTTTCTTCGCAACACTGTTCGTCGCCAACACCGTCGACGAAATGCTCGAGCAGATGCGGCTCTTCGCACGCTACGTGTTGCCGGCCTTCCCTGACGTGTCATGAACCGTCAGCATGTCGACGTTCTGGTCGTCGGCGCAGGGCCGGTCGGGCTGACGGCCGCTGCGGAACTGCGACGCCGCGGGGTGACCGTGCGATGTGTGGACGCCGCGCACCACCACAACGTCAGTACCAAAGCGCTTGGACTGCAGGCAAGAACACTGGAACTGTTCGAACGCCTCGGCGTCATCGAGGCTGCGGTCGCGAGGGGATTGCCGGTCCGCAAGTTCAACATCTACAGCGAGGAACATCAAATAGCCGCGTTCGACCTCGGCGGCCTGGACACGCCCTATCCGTATCTGCTGATGGTGCCGCAGAACATCACCGAGGAAATTCTGCGGGATCGTTTGGAAGAACTCGGCGGTCGCGTGGAGCGCGGAGCAGAACTGGTGGGCTTCACGCAGGACGCCGACGGGGTGGACGCGGTGCTGCGGCATGGCGATGGGCATTCCGAACACGTCCGCGCCGACTGGCTTGTCGCCGCCGACGGCGCGAGAAGCGCGGTGCGCCATCAGCTCGGATTGCAGTTTGAGGGCGGTACATTTCGGGAGGAGTTCGCCGTCGCGGACATCCGGGTCGATTGGGCGCGCCCATACGACGAGCTGTTCGCGTACCTCAACCGCGGCAACTTCATCGCCTACTTTCCGATGGCCGGCGGCTGGCACCGGGTTGCGATCGCCTATAACACTCGGCGCGCACCCGACGGGGAGGTGACCCCTCGCCGAGGTGCAAGACGCCATCGACACCTGTGGGCCGACCGGTGCTCGCGCAATTGAACTCGGCGACCGGTCCCGGTTCGTGATCAATCAACGGACGGTCGAAAAGGAGTCGGTCGGCCGCATCTTCCTGGCCGGCGATGCCGCCCATGTGAACTCTGTGGTCGGCGCCCAGGGGCTGAACATCGGCGTTCAAGACTCGTTCAATCTGGCGTGGAAGCTGGCGGCCGTGGTCACGGGCACTGTGAATGAAAAGCTGCTCGACACGTACTCGGCCGAACGCCGCCCTGCGGCAAGCCGAACCGTCAAGAGCACCCGGCGGGCCACCCGGATGACCCTGCTGCGACAGCCGCCGACAGTTTTTGCACGCCGACGCATCGCCCCGTTCGTGTTACGCAGGCAGCGGGTGCACAACATTGTCGAGCGCGCGCTGTCGCAGCTCGACATCTCTTACCGCACGCCGGGCGCGGTGGCCGACGGGTCCGTGGTGGCCGGCGATCGTGCACCCGACTCGCCGCTGCGGCATGTCGGTGTCGCGCAGTTGCGCGGTGCGCCCGTCACCCGGCTGTTCGAGGTGATCAAGCGCGACGAGTTCTCGCTACTGCTGATCGGCGAGCGACACGACATCGCGGCGGGCTACCCGCCGATCCACCGGGCGGCTGCCGACTTCCCGCTGGTTCAGCAGTACGTAGTGCTGCCCGACGAAGTGGCGTCTGACGATTTTCAACACGGCGCGACGGCGCTGGTCGATGTCGGTAACACCTTGCGCCACAAGTACAGAATCCGTCACCGCGCCATGTTGCTCGTCCGCCCCGACGGTTACCTCGCACTGCGGCACGACGAGTGGTCTCCCGAAACGCTTCGAAACCACCTGCGGCGCTGGCTCATCCCCGCAACCCAATTGGAGGAAGCATGACCTGCACACATCGACATGTCGTCGCGACCGGCGCGTCGTCGGGCATCGGACGGGCGACCGCGCTGCGCCTTGCCGGCGCCGGCTGGCACGTGTACGCCGGGGTCCGCAACCTCGATGACACGCCGCTGGCTCAGATGATCACGCCGTTGCTGATGGACGTCACCAACGCCGAACAGATCGGCGCGGCGGTCGAATCGGTGGCCGAGCACGTCGGCCCCGCCGGGCTCAACGCGTTGGTGGACAACGCCGGAATCGGGGTGGCGGTGCCCATGGAACTCGTTCCGCTGGAGTCCCTGCGACGGCAGCTCGAGGTCAACGTGGTCGGCCAGGTCGCGGTGACGCAGGCGTTCCTCCCGATGCTGCGGCGGGCCCGGGGGCGGGTGGTGTTCATCGGTTCGATCGGGGATCGATTCACCCCACCGTTCGGCGGCCCGCTCGCGGCCTCGAAGTCGGCCATCGCGTCGATCGCCGACGCGTTCCGGCAGGAGCTCGCGCCGTGGAACATCGATGTGGTGCTGCTGGAACCGGCAAGCATCCACACCGATGCAGTCGACAAGCTGAAGCACGATTCGAAGAGCGCCGTCGATAAATTCTCGCCCGACGGCGCTGAGTTGTACCGAGACACCTATCTGGGGATGGTTGCCGCGGCGTTGAGGCGGGAACAGAAGGGAAGTCCGCCCGACGTGGTGGCCGAGAAGGTGCAGACGGTGTTGACGACGGCACGGCCCCGCGCGCGATACCTCGTCGGCAAGGACGCTCGTATGCTGGCCAACCTGGTGCGGTTCGTACCGACATCCACACTCGACGCATTGCGCCGCAGAATTTTCAAACTCCCGGCCCACGGTTTACGCGCCGCCACCCCTGTGCGGGAAGGAGTGTCCCGATGAAGCTCGCCAACCAGGATCAGGTGGCCGCACTCGACCCGGAATTCGGCAGGATGGCAGCCGAAGTGGGAAAGCACGCATGGTCGCTGTCGCAGCTGACGATGCGGGAGAAGGCGTTTGTGTTCCTCGCCGCCGATCTGTGCACGGCAAACCTCGGCTTTCCGCTGATGACGCACGTCCAAATGGCTGGCGCCAATGGTGTTTCCGTGCCGGAGTGTGTGGCAGCCATCCGACACCTCGCACCGTATGCGGGCTATCCGACCGCGGCGGTGGCCTTGCAGCAGCTGCGCGAGCTCGACCATTCCGAGGAGCCGCAACCGCAGCCTGTCGACGGATGGGAGCTGGCCGCGCAGACCTTCGAGCCGTTGGCCGAATTGGACGACGAGTTCGCGCGATTCGTCGCGCATCAGTACAGCCAGCGGTGGGGCAGTGGTGAATTGTCACCGCGCGAGCGGGCGCTGGCGTGCATCGCGGCCGACGTGCTGAACCAGACGCTCGACGAATCCTTCTCGCTGCATATCGATCTGGCGCGGGCGGCGGGAGCCGGTGACGAACAGGTGCGCGCCGTACTGCTGCTGGTAGCGGAGTACGGAATCGCCAAGGCATGGCGCGCCTACCGCGCATTGACGGCTCGGTAAGGGCAAAGGGAACGCGCTCTCACCGAAATCGGTGAGAGCGCCGACTCTCGAACTGTCGAGGCATCGGCACCGTTGCCCGCATCTCGGGTCAGCAACGAACGAACCGTCCGAACCGGCGGCTGTAACGAATGAAGGGCATCGCCACACAGCAGTCAGGAAGCCCTCTTCGAAAGGAAGAACAATGAAGTCCTTCACCTCGCTGGTTATCGCCGCAGGAGCAACTGGCGCTGCCACCTTGGGATTGGCCGGCGTTGCCGGCGCGGCCCCTTCGGGCGCCACCGACGCATCCCAGGCGGTCGGCCAGCTGCAGGCCCGCGGGTTCGACGTGATTGTCAACAAGGTCGGCACGGCAGCACTGGACCAATGTGTCGTGAGCTCAGTGCGGCCGGGCCAGACGTTCTCGCGAATGGATTCCGGTTCTCCCGGTGCGATGAACGACATCGTCACCACCGTCACAGCGATGACCGTGTACGTTGACGTGGCGTGCTGACCGAATCCACCCCAATCACCGGCCGCGAGGATGCGGGCGATCGCTCGCGGCCGGTTCAGGTCCTGTCGGAGTTCTACCGCGCCTTCAACAGCCGCGATCTCGAGCTCGCCGCGCGAAACTGGGAAACGAGTGAGGTTGCGGTGATGGACAATCCGCTCGGCGGAATCAGCCGCGGCTGGCCCGCGATCAGGGCGGTGTACGAGAGGCTGTTCACTGGATCCAACCGTGTCCAGGTTGAATTCTGGGACTACAGCATCGTCGAGACAACCGACTGTTTCATCGCGATCGGCCGCGAGCGCGGAAACCTCACCGCGCCCGACAGTACGACCCTCGAGTTGCGAATCCGCACAAGTCGCATCTTCCGCCGTGACTCCGATGGTCAGTGGCGGCAGGTTCACCACCACGGCTCCATGGACGACCCCGACCTACTACGGGCTTATCAGTCCGCAGTCGGCTCGTCGTCTTCTTCGGGCAGTAGGTAGTTCTCCGGGTGGTGGTAGTCGTTCACCCGTGATTGTCCACTGTCGAGGTGTGGGTCGGCGTGCTTCGCCGCGGCCGATGCGCAGCCGGTTGGACAGCACGTCGGTCCAGGACTTGCCTCCCAGCTCGACCGGGCCAGCTTGGGAGGTGAGTTGTTGGGTCAGCCGGTGGTCGGCCGTGATGGCCTCTCGATCCGAAGGAACGCCCGATCTCATACTTCGAACACTAGTTCGAATAACTGACAAGTGCAGAAGGTTATCCACAGGCGGCGGAAAGCTAGGGTAGGCCCATGCTGCGAGTCGGAGTGCTTGGCGCCAAGGGCAAGGTCGGCGCCACCATGGTTCAGGCCGTCGAGGCCGCAGAGGGCCTCACGTTCACGGCGGGGGTCGACGCGGGGGATCCGCTGAGCCTGTTCACCGACAGCCAGACCGAGGTGGTCATCGACTTCACCCACCCCGACGTCGTGATGGACAACCTGAAGTCGTTGATCGACAGCGGGATCCACGCCGTGGTCGGTACCACCGGATTCACGGACCAACGGCTGAGTCAAGTAAAAGTCTGGTTGGAGGAGTCGCCGGCTACCGCTGTTCTTATCGCCCCGAACTTCGCCATCGGCGCGGTCCTCTCAATGCATTTCGCCAAACAGGCGGCGCGCTTCTTCGAGTCGGCCGAAGTCATCGAACTACACCACCCGCAGAAGGCCGACGCGCCGTCCGGGACAGCGGCCCGTACCGCTCGGCTAATCGCGGAGGCCCGAAAAGGCCTGCCGCCCAACCCAGATGCCACCAGCACCGGCCTCGAGGGTGCCCGCGGCGCAGACGTCGATGGCATTCCGGTGCACTCGGTGCGGCTCGCCGGGCTGGTCGCGCATCAGGAAGTGCTCTTCGGCACCCAAGGGGAAACCCTGACGATCCGGCATGACAGTCTGGACCGCACGTCTTTCGTGCCCGGTGTGCTGCTGGCAGTCCGCACGGTCCGCGAACACCCAGGCCTAACAGTGGGTCTCGAGCCCTTCCTCGACTTGGCATGACCGACGGGGCGCGTGCACTGCGCATCCAGCTGGTGATCGGCTTCATGTGTGTGGCTCTGGTGGTCTACTTCGTGATGCTGGGCCGCATCGCGATGGCCTTCATCACTTCCGGCCGCCCGGCCGCCATCGGCCTCGGCCTGGCGTTGATGATCCTGCCTTTGATCGGGATCTGGGTCATGGTCAGCACGCTGCGGGCCGGCCTCGCCCACCAGCGGCTGGCCCGCATCATCAAAGAAGAAGGCATGGAGCTCGACGTCAGCTCGCTGCCGCGGATGCCGTCGGGGCGGATACAGCGTGATGCAGCGGATGCGCTCTTCGGAACAGTGCGCACGGAACTCGAAGACGACCCGGACAACTGGCGTCGCTGGTATCGGTTGGCCCGCGCCTACGACTACGCAGGCGACCGCAGCCGCGCCCGCGAGACGATGAGGAAGGCGGTCGAGATGGAGGAGCGCGAATGACCAAGACGCTGCTCGTCGTTCACCACACCCCGTCGCCGGCCACCCGCGAATTGCTCGAGGCTGTTCTCTCTGGCGCCAATGACCCCGACGTTGAAGGCGTCGACATCGAGGTGCGGCCCGCCCTGGCGGCGACGGTGCCCGACATGCTCAGCGCGGACGGCTACCTATTCGGCACGACCGCCAATCTTGGCTATATGTCGGGTGCGCTCAAGCATTTCTTCGACACCGTGTACTACCCGAGCCTTGATCACGTCGCCGGCCGCCCATACGGCTTGTGGGTGCATGGCAATAACGACACCGTGGGTGCCGCGAATGCAGTAGACAAAGTGGCCACCGGGCTCGCGCTTAACAAGGCCGCCGAAGTGCTCGAAGTCATCGGCGCAATCGATGCCGGCGTTCGTGAACGGGCGTATGAGCTCGGCGGCACGCTGGCCGCGACGCTGATGGAATGACGGAGGAAACATGCCTGGTATCGCCGAACTCGCTTTGGGCGCAGCGCCGATCGCCGGCGGGGCGTTGCTGGGCGCCGTCGCAGGCAATCTCAAAGGCCCAGACTTCCGCGGCATGATCGTCAAGGACATGGACCTGCTTGAGCGAATTCCAGACGATCAGGTGGAGCTGAAGGCTCGACTGAAGGCGAGCATCGATCAGCGCATCGACGACCTGATCACTACGACGGAACGAAGCAGGGCGCTGCGCGAGGCGGCGGCCTCATACCGCGGTAACTGGCGCGACATCGTCGTGTTCATTTGCGCGATCTTGTTCACGATCATCTGGTGGAACGTCAGCCACAGCCGAGCCAACTGGCTGCTGATGTTCATCGTGATGATCGTGCTGTCCGTCGCGGCGGGAATCTATGCGGGGCGCGGGATCGCCCGTGCCATTGTCCGCTTCGTTCACCGAAATCGCGACGAACCTAAGCCGTAATCGCGACCTCGGGCTCTGCCACCTCAAAGGCGCTCTGCAGCAGGTGATTTCCCTCTCGCGTTATGTCATCAATGACACCACGAACATCGATATACGGCTGCACCCGCATACTCGTCGTCTCTCCCTTACCGACCAGCTCCCACGTTCCCGCGACAAATCCGTCGACAAGCACCGTGCCGGGAAACACTCCGTTCTTGCCCGAGAACAGCCTCTTGCGGTGTTCGTCGGAGATCACCCGAGTGCGGTTGGCATGTGAGAGTAGGAGATTGTCGAACGGTGCGACGAGTCGCACCGGAGCCGGTGTGTCCGCCACGGGTCGTGGCGCGTCCGGAATGTCGTAAAGCGTTTGTCCACCTTCACTTTTGAAGCGCGTCAGGTGCAGCCGCTCCAGTACCTCGCCCAGGCCTCTGAGGCCGCTCCACGTTTGCACGTCCGCGGCGCTCGCCGGGCCGAACGTCGCCAGATAGCGCATCACCAGTTCGTCGATCGTCAGCGGTTTCCCTCGCGGCTTGCCGAGCCACGCCGTCGCGGTGGTCAGCCGGACCTGTCCGCTGCGCTGCCACAGTGCCCGCGGCGGGACCTGTACCAACGGCAGAAGGCTTCGTGCGGCTTCGGCAAGCGATCCCGGTGGCGTGTCGGGCCAGTGCTCGGCGAGCCGGGCGCCCACTTCGGCCGGTGTGAGCGCCTCGGCGTCGAGAAGCCGCTTGGCCGCCTCGACGACCCCGGTCACGTCGACGGCGGCGAGCGGCTTGCCGTGGGTGGCGTTGGTCCGCAGCATGCGTTCCAATGCCGGCTGAACCAGCGGGCGCAGCCGATTGCAGTCGTTGGCGGTGACGAGATGGATGGTCCCGCGCATCAGCACGATCCGAACCGCCTTGCGGGAAAGGAGCAGGCCGGACAGGTCCTCGCCGGTGAAGCCGTCCAGCCGACTCCACAACCCGTAGTACGGCGCGAACGGTGCTTGCGCCTGCAGGCCGATGAGGTGCTCGATCGCGTCGAGCGCGCTCATCGGCGAGCGCTCCAGCAGCAGTTGGCGGGCGAGGGTGGCCCGGTTCAGCTCCCGCCGCGAAAGGACCGTCAATTGGGCAGTGCGGACTCGAACAGTTGCTGGAGCGCGATCCAGTGCCGCTCGGCGGCATCCTTGTCGTACGGCGGGTTGTCCGGGACCGCGAATCCATGAGCGGCCGGATAGAACTCGACCGTGTGCGTGACGTTCGCGGCAGTCAGCGCCTTGTCCAGAGTCTCGGCCTGTTCGGCGGTAAAGCCTCCGTCGTTCTCGGCGCCGGCGACATAGACCGTCGCCTTCATTTGGTCGGCGAGCAGATGCGGACTGCTGGCGTCATCGGTGACCAGGCCGCCACCGTGGAACGATCCCACGGCCGCGACGCGGTCGGGCACCCGACCGGCGACGATCACCGACGTCCGCCCGCCCATGCAGTAGCCACACACTCCGAACGCATCGCCCTTCACCTCGGGTCGCGACGCCAGAAAGTCGAAGAACGCGGCCGCGTCGGAGGCGATCATGTCGGGCGTGACGCTGCCGACCATCGTCATCAGGCGCTTGCGCTGCTCGGGGTCGCCGAACACAGTCTCCATCTCGAACGGTTCCCAGTCGCCCTGGCGGTAGTACACGTCGGGCAGCAGCACCGCGTGGCCGAAGCCGGCCAGCCTCGCCGCCATCTCCTGGAACGTCGGCCGGACGCCGCCGGCGTCGGGGTACATCACGACCGCTGACCATGGGCCGGTGCCGTTGGGGGTGTGCAGGGTTACGGGGCAGGTGCCGTCGGGGGTGGTGACGGTCGCGGAGATACTCGGCATGGCTACCGTTTTACCCCCAGCTCGACAAGTAAGCTGACCGGCGTGCCAATCGCGACGCCGTACGAGGACCTGTTGCGTCTGGTGCTCGAGGGTGGCACACCGAAATCGGATCGCACCGGCACCGGTACCCGCAGCCTGTTCGGCCACCAAATGCGCTACGACCTTTCGGCCGGTTTCCCCCTGATCACCACCAAGAAGGTGCACACCAAGTCGGTGATCTACGAGCTGCTGTGGTTCTTGCGCGGCGAATCCAACGTGCGGTGGCTGCAGGAGCGCGGTGTCTCGATTTGGGACGAATGGGCTTCGGAGACAGGCGATCTGGGGCCGGTGTACGGCGTGCAGTGGCGGTCGTGGCCGACGCCGTCGGGTGAGCACATCGACCAGATCAGCGCCGCGTTGGAGCTGCTGAAGACCGATCCGGACTCGCGGCGCAACATCGTTTCGGCGTGGAACGTCGGGGAGATCCCTCAGATGGCTCTGCCGCCCTGCCACGCGTTCTTCCAGTTCTATGTCGCCGACGGCCGGCTGTCCTGCCAGCTCTACCAGCGCAGCGCAGATCTGTTTCTCGGTGTGCCGTTCAACATCGCCAGCTACGCGCTGCTCACGCACATGATGGCCGCACAGGCAGGGCTCGGCGTCGGCGAGTTCATCTGGACCGGTGGCGACTGCCACATCTACGACAACCACGTCGAGCAGGTCAACCTTCAGCTCAGTCGCGATCCCCGGCCATACCCGGAACTGGTTCTGGCGCCGCGTGATTCGATCTTCGACTACACCTACGAAGACGTGGCGATCCTCAACTACAACCCGCATCCGGCGATCAAGGCGCCCGTCGCGGTATGACGGTTGGGCTGATCTGGGCCCAGTCGACCTCCGGTGTCATCGGCCGCGACGGCGGCATACCGTGGCGGCTGCCGGAGGATCAGGCGCGGTTCAAGGAGCTCACGCTCGGCCACACGGTGGTGATGGGCCGGCTGACGTGGGAGTCGCTGCCGGCGAAGGTGCGCCCGCTGCCGGGACGCAGAAATGTCATAGTCTCCCGGCAAGCTGACTACGTGGCTGAACGTGCAGATGTGGTGGCGACGCTCGCGGCGGCCCTCACCGACGACGAGACCTGGGTGATCGGCGGCGAGCAGATCTATGCACTCGCGCTGCCCTTCGCCACCCGATGTGAGGTCACCGAGGTGGAGATCGACCTGCCGCGTCGGGACGCCGACGCGGTGGCGCCGGTGCTGGACGAAACATGGGTCGGCGCGACGGGGGAGTGGCTCACCAGCAGCTCCGGGGTGCGTTACCGCTTCTACAGCTACCAACGGGCCGGCACATGAGCGGGACACTGGATTTTCCCTAGGAACACGACGGCCTTTCGCTGACCGGCCAGATCGCGAGACCGTCCGGCCCGGGGCCGCATCTGCAGAGGTCGTGAGCTTCCACGGACTTCTCAGGACGGCGACCCCGGCCCGACGCGGTGCTGTTACGGCAAAGGTGCTGAGCATCACCGGCGCGAAAGATCCCCATGTGCCGGTGGAGGAGATGGAGGTCTTTCAACGGGAGATGGCCGACGCAGAGGTCGACTGGCAGGCGACCGTCTATGGCGAGGGCCTGCACGCCTTCACGATGCGTGACATCGCGGACCGGCAGGGTGCCGGGACCGGTAGCTCGCTTGTTGGTGCCGTCCTGCACGATGACGAGGTGCCGACAACACTCACGGCCGCACAGGCGCGCCGTATCGCCATCGCCGCGCAGGGTTTCGCGGAGCCGAAACTGCGGGGCCCGGTCACCCGCGCACACCTGCGGCGGCTCATCTCGCGAATCCAGGTGCTGCAATTGGATTCGGTGTCGGTGGCGGTCCGCGCCCACTACGCGCCGGTGTTCAGCCGGCTCGGGCCCTATGACCGCGACGTGCTCGATCGGGCCGCATGGAGCCACACGGCGCGCTCGCCGCGGCTGCTGGTCGAGTACTGGGCGCACGAGGCCGCACTGATGGCGGTCGACGACTGGCCGCTGCTGCGCTGGCGGATGCGCGAGTACACCCACGGCCGGTGGCGAACCGAGGTCGTCAAGAAGAAGGCGCAGTTGGCTGACGACATCGTCGCTGCCGTGGCCGAGCTGGGCCCATCGACGGCAGGGCAGATCGAGGCGTACGTCGGCGAGGAACATCCGGGCAAGAAGGGCCCGTGGTGGGACCGCAGCGACACCAAATGGGTGACCGAGGCGTTGTTCTCCGCGGGCGTACTGACGACGGCCACCCGGGTCGGGTTCGCCCGGCATTACGACCTGACGGAGAACGTGCTGCCACCCGAGGTGGTGGCCCGCGAGGTCGACGACGACGAAGCCGTGCGCGAGCTCACGCTGCGCGCAGCCACCGCGCTGGGCGTGGCAACAGAACCCGATATCCGCGATTACTTCCGGCTGTCTCCGAAACAGGCGAAGCCTGCCATCGCCAAGCTGGTCGCTGACGGAGAACTGGAACCCGTCGAGGTCGATGACTGGACTGCGCCCGCATATCTGGGGGCCGGCCAGATCGTGCCGCGCCGGGACCGAGGGACGGCGCTGCTGTGTCCGTTTGATCCGCTGATCTTCTTCCGGCCAAGGGTCGAGCGACTGTGGAACTTCAGGTACCGCATCGAGATCTATGTTCCGGCGCCGAAACGCGAATTCGGCTACTACGTATGGCCTTTCCTGCTCGACGGACGGCTCGTCGGGCGCGTCGACCTCAAAGCTGAACGCGCGAAGAATGCGCTGCACGTCGTCGGCGCCTTCTCCGAACCGGAGCAGGAGAAGTCACGTGTGGCGCAGGCGCTAGCAGCGGAACTGTGCACAATGGCGCAGTGGCTCGGCCTCGGCGATGTCACCGTTGGGACCAAGGGTGATCTGGCCAAGCCGTTGCGCACGGCGGTGCGCACGCTGTGACGCCGTCCGGCTAAACGTCGGGCACGCTTGCTGCTGAATCGCTTTCGAGTTGACGGGCGATTTGAAACAGCTTGCTCGAGAGTTCCGCGACGCGCCGTTCATTGTCGTCATAGAAGCCGTAACCGCTCTTGACGCCCAGCCGACCATCGCGGACGTGCTGTTCGATCGTCATGGATGCGGTTCGATCAGCGGCGAGTTCGGGATAGAGCGCGTTGGAGATGTCTCGCAACGTGTCGTGGCCGATGAGATCGGTCATCTGGAGCGGTCCGAAGACGGGGACGAATGCGCGCAGCGTCGTCTGGACCAGCGAGTCGAGTTCGAGCGGATCGGCAGCGCCGATGTCCACGAGATGCAACATCTCGCGTAGCAAGGCAAACCACACCCGGTTCCACAGGAAGCCGGGAATCTCCTTGTGAACACGAACTGCTCGAAGGCCGACCTCGTCGCAGAAGCGCATGGTCCTCGAGACGGATTCCTCGCTCGTGCGCTCGCCAGCGACAACCTCGACGAAGATGATCAGTGCTGTCTGCACGGGATGCATAACGATGGCCCGTTCGGGCCGGGCCATCTCAGCGGACAACCGAGTCATCGGAAAGTTCGACGTCGAGCTCCACAGCAGTACGTCGGGGCCGATGACCGC